>DGNZ01000143.1 GCA_002389175.1 Rhodospirillaceae bacterium UBA4479
CGGCGTTTATTTGAAAAAATCCACCACGGAATGCGACCAGTCCCAAGATCAATAACCCAAGATTGCTGGCTCTTCATATCAACAAACGGATATCGCGCAGGCAGAATTTCAACACTGTCCATCGCCTGAATACGTCTGAGGTAGGTCATGGCATCTGTATTGCCACTCATCACCAGATGATTGCCATTATCGATATCAGCATTGAGTTTCGTATCATAATAGCTGCGACACCGCCCACCAGGACGCGGTGATTGTTCAATCAACGCAACGTGTTCACCGGCTTCGGCAAGTTTGGTTGCCGCAGCTAATCCAGCCATTCCAGCGCCAATGACATAGACCGTCCGGATCATTAGCTAAACAATCCGTATCGGATGGCGATTATAATTTTGCTGAATTTCGACAAACCAACATCTTGGTCGAGGTTGTTCCAACCTCGCCTTAATAATCGAAGATACACACGATGATACACTTCCATCATCATAATGGCAGGACGTGCAGCATTCGGATCAGCAGCACCGGCAATCACGCGTGCTTGGTCGAAGTAATTACCCGCTCGCTTGGCCAATGACGCGCACACATCATTCAGGCGCGGCGCGGTTAAAACATCCTCGATCCCCTGCCCTACTGCGCCAGCGTCGGCCAACATATCAGCGGGCAAATATACACGGTCTCGCCCTGCATCTTCGGTGACATCACGAAGAATATTGGTCAATTGAAGCGCCAGGCCCAATGCCCGCGAGAGTTCAATACCCTCTTCATGCTTTAGCCCAAATATCGGAACGCACAGCCGTCCAACAGCGCAAGCTACACGGTCACAGTAAAGTTCAAGTTCGTTAATATCTTTGATTCGAACACGGGGGTGGGCATCCATCTCCATCCCGTCGATAACATCGATGAAGTCTTGGCGTTGAAGATCAAATTTTTTGAGCGTCTCAATGATGGTCCGAGATATGGGATGTGTCGCCGTACCGTCAAAAATGCGATCAACCTCATCGCGCCAAGCTGCTAAAAGCTCAATTTTCTGATCAAGCGGCAAATCCCCATCCGCAACATCATCGACGTCCCGGCAAAATGCATATACAGCAAAAACACCTCGACGTCGGGCAGGTTCAAGCCGACGCATACCCCAAAAAAAAGAAGTGCCAGCGCGCTTCACCATGGCTTCGACATACGCATCGGGCGACGATGACGGTAATGTCGGATCAATCGGGATATTCATGCGCATTGTCATCTGCTTTGATTACACCACCGAAGGCAACGCGTCACCATTCAGCTTTTAGTAGATGGGGAATATGTGCGCCCCTTCCACGCACCGCCTTGCCCCTGATAATAACGGCGTGCTGAATCCAATGTCATTAATGTGAACAGAAAACCGGATACGGGGAGCAATAAACCCCAAACGGATGACCTATCATAGAGATCAAGTGTCGGTAAAATCGTCCACCACATAGCGATCCATGCAGACCCACTGATCAGCATCAACTGAATATCGGTCGTCAAAGCACCTAAAATAAGCCCCGCAATAGGGAGAAGATAAATCAGCACCATCGACAAGACGGTACCGATCAACATCAACGGGTTGAAACGCAATTGAACGTATGCCGTTCGGGTCACCATCCCCCAAATCGATGATAAATTATTATAGGGCCGAATGCTTTTCGTATGCTCGGACAAGCCCAACCAAATGGGCCGGATCGGTTTTATAATCGCAGCTAATGAACAATCATCGATAACCCTGTCCTTAATCCGTTCGATTCCACCCGCAGCGACTAAGTCTTCTCGTCTGACCAACATGCACCCACCAGCAGCACCTGCCAGTTGATGATCTGGATCGTTGATTTGTGGAAACGGATATAGCTTTTGAAAGAAATATACGAACGCCGGGATCAATAGTTTCTCCCATAACGATGTGCAGTTAAGCAGCACCATTTCCGATACCAATCCCAAATTGTCACTTTCAGCCTTTGATACCAGATTCCTGACACTTTTTGTTTCATGCTCAATATCAGCGTCCGTCAGCAACAAATACTTGGGCGATCCTGCATGCTCAATTCCTTGAGAAACTGCCCATATTTTACCGACCCAGCCCTCAATCAACGGCTGCCCATCAATCACTATTAGACGCTTTCCTTCAACAGAATCCACTGTGGCCACACGTGCTTCATCCGCAGTCGCATCTTCGCTATTATCATTGACGACAATGATGGAAAGTTTGCCTGGGTAGTCTTGATCTAGCAGCGAGCGAACCGTGCGACGAATGGTCATCTCTTCGTTGCGCGCGGGGATCACCGCACAGACATCTGGCCATTTCTTGATCGTCGTCGTCGCATCAAATAGACGCTGATCAGCGTGCCAAAATCGACCGTGAAACAGCAACAGATAAAGCCATATCAAAAGCGACAGTGCGCAAAGTGACATTAGGATAGTCATGCCCTATGCAAAAAGGCCGCTAATGGCGCCGCGCGCGACACACCCTGCGTATTGCAGCTTGTTGAGCTTCACACGTTTCGCCACTGGGTCTTCCACGGACAGTACATTTAAAAGCGTATTGGCAATGTTCACGATCGCAGCGGATTCCATTGAAAGACGTCGACTGACCACATCGGCAGGCAACCTGTTCGCTTCAAGCATCAAATCCCTGCTGGCCGCAATGCACTGATTTATTACAATTTTTAAGGCCGGAGTTGCTTGGGTTCGCGCTAAATCCTCAACGTTGGCCCCGGCGGCAGTCATCCAATCCATGGGTAAATACACACGATCCATCGTTTCGTAATCGTCTTTGCAATCCTGCAGATGGTTGATGACCTGCAATGCATTACAGAGTGCATCAGACGCCCCATAGCCAGCCTTAGATCCCCCAGTTAAATCAATTAGATATCGTCCAACGGGGGCGGCAGATCGAATGCAATAATGCATCAGATCATCCCAATTTTCGTATCGGTTCTTCACTGCGTCTTGCTTGAACGCATCAATCAGATCGAGGCAATGCTGCACGGGAACATTAGATGCCAACAGGCTTTCACGCATCCTGATCCCGGTCGCGAATGCATGCTGATCAATAGCTTCGCCATTTAACGCTGCCGCAAAACCTTCCAAGCGAGAGATTTTCTCAGCTGCAGATGTAACTGGATTATCCGCTATATCATCGATGGCGCGGGCATACTGATAAAACACAGCAACATGTGGTCGCGCTTGTGCAGGCAACAAAAATGAGCCGACGGGGAAATTCTCGTAGTCGGCGTCTTTACCAGATGGTGTTTCAATGTTGCTTTTAGCAACAGGTTGAGAAGTCTCGGTTATTGGGACGTACCTTGTTGTGCAATTTGCCGATCAGAACGGGCTTTTTGCAGGCGTTCGTTCAAATTAGCAAGAAGCGCATTCATGTCACCACCGTTGGAACGCATGAAGGATTTAAATTCTGACCGCTGTGTCTGCGCCATGCTCAAGCCTTCAACCATGATATCAATAATCCGATATTTGCCATCAGCCCCCCGGACCCGCCAATTAATAGTTAGCGGTTTATCAGCGCCCTCTCGGGTTATTTGGCTTTCGACCAAGGCTTGATTTTCATCAATCACACGTACCCTCGTAACCTTCAACGCCTCACCAGAATATCCTTGGAATCGATGCGCATAGGTTGAGACCATCAAGTCCCCATAAAGGCGCATGTAGTCTTCTCGCTGCGCTTCGGATGCTTTTTTCCAGTGACGTTGCCCCAGCACCCAACGCGAGATGCTTTCAAAAGCAATATATTTCGTAACAATTTCTCTGAACCGCTCTTCTTGTTGTGCAAGCGGCAGATTGGCATCTGTAAGTTGGGTTAGAACCTCGTTCGATAATTTTCCGATAAAGGCTTTCGCATCATCGGAAATATCAGCCCGCACCACTGTTGGTACCGCCAAAGCGATTATTAGGATAAGTAAGGCCCCCCAGCCCCAAGCTCTTAACATTGCCCTGGTCATCATACACCTCCGTCTTGATGACAACTTTAGCGGCAAATTTTCAGAGCTCAAAGCCCATCTGGAACAATTTTTTGTGTATCTATGGGTCGTTTCAAAGAAACCGCATCACAACCAAACAAGTTCACGTGAGCCTGAGATAACAATCAAAGGTTGAGGAAACATAGCCAGAGCGCCAATATTCGCAGGTTATCCGGCCTGCGCCTGCAATTGATTGAGCAGATTCTCGGGGATATCCACGCCATTTTGTGCAGCAGTTTCGCGAATACCAACCCGGCGCGCACCTGGCAAACGGGTACCTGGTTGTTCCAAAATTGCTTCTATGAGTACGGCCAGCCGGTCGGCAAACGCGCCACCTGAGAATCCTGCAGGATCAATGACGATGAAGAACTGCCCAATATGGGGCGGCCCGCCTTTGTCATCAAAGAACGACGATGCTTCAAAACCATGATTTGAGCCCGTCAATGTTGCAGCCAAAATCTCAACCATCATGACCAATGCAGCACCCTTGGCATCACCCATGGGCAGCAACGATCCACTCATCGCAGCAGATGCGTCTGTCGTAGGATTTCCATCAGCATCAACGGCCCAGCCTTCAGGAATGCTTTCGCCTTTGTCCGCAGCCAATTTGATTTTACCGCGCGCCACTTTTGAGGTCGAAAAATCAACCACGATGGACGGTTTGCCCATTACCGGGCACGCAAATGCGACGGGGTTCGTGCCATAAATCGCCCGATTACCGCCCCAAGGCGCTATTCCAGCTGGAGAATTTGTGAAGCCGAGTGCAACATACCCTTGGTCCGCAAAGGCTTCTACATGATGGCCTGCGACCCCCGCATGGTGTGAATTGCCAATTGCGACACCCAGAATGCCCATCTCGGCAATACGCTCCAAAGCGACTTTCTGAGCTTGTTCGATAGCGGGATAGGCAAAACCTGATCGCGCATCGACCCGGATGGACGCTTTGACCGGAAATGATACATCTGGATTGGCAAATCCATCAACTTTCCCGGCTTTCGCTTGATCAGCATAGGCTGGCAATCGCGACACTCCATGTGACGGGATGCCATCGGCGTCCGCTTTCACCAGCGCACGCGCAACGGCGGCGGCGTTCTCTGGGGACGTTTTCGCAGCAACCAACACACGTGATGCGAGATCGTGGAGATCAGTTAACGAGATCAGAGTCATGGTCTATCCTTTTGTTTTCAGGTGACTTGCAACCGCATCGGCGATCATCGTACAGACCCTGTCATCGGCTTCTACGGTCCTGGCACCCACATGTGGCGTCAGCATCAAATTAGACACATCCTTAAAGATGTTATCTGAACCCAATGGCTCAACATCAAAGGTGTCCAAAAATGCACCTGCAATCTGTTTCGCTTTGAGGGCTGCAACCAAGTCGTCTTCGTTGACGATACCGCCGCGCGCCAGATTGAACAGGATCGCATTTGGCTTCATCTTCGCGATCATCGCAGTATCGAATAAATCTCGTGTTTCATCGGTAAGGGGAACATGAATAGAAACGACATCTGAGATTGCTGCCAATTCATCAATCGTCGCAACATGACCGACACCATGTTCTTTCCATCTTGAATCGTCAGCATCAATATATGGGTCCCATGCAACCAAAGTCATGCCAAGCCCCTTGGCCCGCCAGGCAAGCGCTTTGCCGATTGCGCCAAGTCCAACAATGCCTAGCGTTTTACCCATGACTTCACGGCCCATCATCTGCATGCGGGGCCAGTTTCCATCGATCACCGTTTCAGTCGCGTGATAGGCATCTCGTAACATTACAAACATGCCACCAATCGCTAATTCTGCGACAGAGTCAGAGTTCGCGCCCGTCGCTGGATAGACCGAAATATCGCGTGCGGCACAGCCATCCATATCGATATTGTCGAGGCCAACGCCCAACCGCCCGACACACTTCAGCACATCAGCATTATCCAAAACATCGCCACGGACTTGCGTGGCGTTGCGCACAATCATCCCCGGAACACCGGGCATCAGCGCCGCCAACTCATCAGGTTTATTCCAGAGGTCTTGATCATAATGGATATCAAAGTCTGGCTTTAAAATCGCCAACGCCTTTGGGTCGATATATTCAGTGATTACGATGTCGGTCATCTACGTTCCTTTTAGACACAAAAAACCCGCTACCGGCAATATAGCCGATAGCGGGTTTTTGTGAATTATGCGCTACGATAAAGCTTCGTAAGCACAAATTGGCGTTGTCCGAGGCCTTCTGCAGCCGTTAGACGACCGTTACAGGTCCGCATCGTGATATCGATCAGGCCGTCACCAGCTTGGTCAAAGTTCATTTCACGGCGCAGAATACCGGAACAATCAAAGTCGATGTGTTCACGCATCGTACGGACAGTCCGTGGGTTCGCCGTAAGCTTGATAACAGGCTCAATCGGATTACCAACAACGTTGCCCTGCCCCGTTGGGAACAAGTGAACCACAAAGCCAGCTGCGGCTTGCAAAGTTACACATTCTGCAGCAGCAGAAGATGTATCCATGAAGTACAGACCTTTACCCTTGGATGGCTCGACAGCAGGCTCAAGTACATCAACGTACTTTGTCTTCTTACCGATCTTCTCCAAGTTACCAAAGGCTTTCTCTTCGATGGTCGTTAGGCCACCTTCGATGTTACCCTTAGTCGGTTGGCTGTCCGACAAATCAGATGTTTTGAACGGCTCAATAACTTCGTCCATATACGCTTGCCACGTTTTCATGAACTTCTCGCCAGCAGCTTTGGTTTTACCGCGGGTCTGACAAACCATTTCCGCACCGGTGATTTCAGATGTCTCACCAAAGCAAGTCGTTGCACCCCAGGCATCCATCTTATCGATGAAGTTACCAACTGTTGGGTTTGATGCGAGGCCCGAAGTCGTATCGGATTCACCGCATTTGACGGATACCCATAGTTCATCAACGGAACATACTTCACGCTGCTTTTCAGAAGCCCAATGGAGAAATTCTTTTGCCTGACGTGATGCCGCCCAAATGACCTTATGGTCGCCGTTTTGCTCAATCGCATAACCGGCAACAGGTTTGCCAGATTTAGCAATGCCATCGACAACGCGCTGGGTCCAAGATGATTCGATACCAATCACGATCACAGCTGCGACGTTAGCGTTTGTGCCAGTGCCGATCAGCGTGCGGAAGTGAAGTTCCAAATCCTCACCGAACTGCAAACGTCCGTATGGGTGTGGAATGGCCAATGTACCTTTGATGTTATTTGCAACAGCTTCACAAGCCGCATTGGACAAATCATCCAACGGCAAAATCACAACATGATTACGCACACCAACCCGGCCGTTCTCACGGCGATAACCTGTAAATGTCGGCTTGCCGCGTTTGCGAACAGGCAGATATTCTGGTTCTGGGATATATAGCGGTGCGTCTTCAACGAGCTTAGGCACTACGACTTTTTTTGTTTTCACTTTTTTCTTAGCAGCCATGATTACCACCTCTTCGTTTTAACGTTGTGGACGTGGACGTGGCCGCCCTTGGGAATATTAGCAATCGCTTTGCCAATATCGTGACCATACTTGGTGATCGTATCGCCTTTTTTGATATTGCCGAGTGCGATCTTGTGACCGAGTGGGATATCACTTTTTGATTTTAGTTTAAGCGTACTGTCCTTGGCCATTAGCCAACCTTCGAGATTGCGACCTGAAGTGGCGTCTTCAACGACGACGACGCCAACTGTGTCTTCAACCTCGTGGACAAGAAAATGCGGAGCTTTGGGCACTGTGTCCTCCATGGAGTGTTAAAAAAAAATACCATCGCACACTACCTTTACTCTTGTAAGAGTCAAGCAATTCTTATAACTCTTATATAAGAGTTAGGAGTGCGTCGTGAACGAGTTATTCGGCCAACGCAATCACACCCCTTTATATGTTGAGGTCCGAGACACTGTTCTGGGACGCATCAGCACGGGTGCATGGAAGCCTGGCGAAATGCTCCCCAGTGAATCTGCGATCGGACAAGAGCTTGGCGTCAGCCAGGGTACGGTTCGAAAGGCTCTCGACGATTTAGCCGCTCAAAACGTGGTGGTTCGTCGTCAGGGAAAAGGCACTTTTGTCGCCGAGCACACCGCCGAACGAGCCCTGTTTCACTTCTTTCATATCGAAACTAATGCCAACACCCGTGCCCTGCCAACCAACAGTCAGGTCTACAGTTGCAGGCGGCGCAAAGCGGACAAAACAGAAATCGACGCACTGAAATTAGATCGAGATGCGCGGATTGTTGAAATCAAGCGTGTCCGCGAGATGGCTGGAGAACCAGCCATCTCAGAAACGGTCATCGTTCCTGCCGCATTATTTGCTGATATAGATAAACGCACGCTGAACGATGTTCCGAACGAGCTTTATCAATTGTACGAACAAAAATACGGGATCACCGTCCACCGCGCTGTCGAACGGGTTCGCGCCGTTGGTGCATCGGATATTGATGCAAAACTTCTGGGCAAAAAGCCAGGAACGCCATTGCTTGAGATAGAGCGGATCGCTGAAACCGTAGACGGTCGTCCCGTTGAACTACGCGTCAGCCGTTGCCTGACCGAAGGACGGCATTACGTCTCGACCATCGTTTAGGAACAGGTTGTGGCCTAAGCCGATTTAGCAAGATTGTGACGTTTCGCCCAAATCGCCTGCACACCATCAGCGGCAGGCTGGTAGTGCGCTGAAATGCGTTTCTCAGCCTCTTGCCAAGCAGATACATTCGCATCATCACGGACTTCATACGCGTTAAATCCACAACGCTGCATCATGCCAAACTGGTCAATCAAGACATCACCACTGGCACGCACCTCGCCCTGGAATCCATAGCGATCTCGTAACAACCGCGCAGCCGAATAAGCTCGACCATCCGTGTATTTAGGGAACTCCAGAACAACAGTATCAAACGCGTCCAAATCATCGGCCACTTGCGCCGGCGATTGATCATTCTTGAGGCGCAAACCGGTCTTACCATCACGAGATTTGAGAGTATCATCCTCGCTCAACCACCGTTCAAGACTGACGATCACATCACCCGTCGCAGGCACCGCTTGCTCGTCATCAATATTGAGCCAGGTATCTTCGACAATCTGTCCAGATTTAAGCAGCGGCATTTTTCTTCTCCCCGAACAAAGCAACTTTGAAAGGCTCTTCGCCGACACGACGATAGGCATCCAAGAATTTTTCACTCTCATGACGCAGGCCAAGATACACCTCGACCACTTTTTCGACGGCATCGACTATTTCTGCGCTGGAAAACGCGGGGCCAACAATCTTTCCGATGGAGGCATTTTCGGTCGCGTTCCCACCCAGTGTGAGCTGATAATATTCTTCACCACGTCGATCGACACCCAAAATACCGATGTGACCAGCATGGTGATGCCCACAGGCGTTAATGCAGCCTGAAATTTTTAACTTCAATTCGCCGATATTGAATTGCCGATCCAAATCAGCAAAACGGCGCTGGATACGCTGTGCAACTGGAATAGAACGCGTCGTCGCCAAGGCGCAATAATCCATACCAGGGCAGGCAATAATATCGCTGATTAAACCCTTATTGGGTGTGCCTAATTGGATTTCATCCAGCTTCTTCCAAAGCGCATACACATCACGCTTACGAACATGGGCAAATACCAAGTTCTGTTCGTGCGTGACGCAGATTTCACCCATGGAATATTCATCAGCTAAATTGGCGATGGCTTCCATTTGAGCTGACGTTGCATCACCAGGTGCACCACCAATCGGCTTCAATGAGATATTAGCAATGACGTAGCCTGGGCGTTTGTGCGGCGCAATGTTCCCCTTGGCCCATTGGCCAAACATTTGATCTTCGAAGCGTTTCACTTCGAAACCATGATCATGATCTAGCAGATCATCAAAAGCAGGGTCCGCAAAATGAGATCGGACGCGTTCGATTTCGGCAGCTGGCAGATCAACGCGATCTTTTTCGATGGCCAACCATTCGGAATCGATCATGCTTTTAAGCTCATCGATACCGGTTTCATGGACCAGGATCTTGATCCGTGCTTTGTACTTGTTATCGCGACGGCCCAACTGATTATAGACACGCAAAATCGCTTCGAGATACGACAGCAGATGCTTTTGCGGCAGAAACTCTCGCACGGTGCGCGCAATCATCGGGGTACGCCCAAGACCACCACCAACAAGAACTTCAAAACCGATCTCACCGTTTTCGCCCTTTTTCAAGATAAGGCCGATGTCGTGGAATTTAACAGCTGTCCGATCATGCGGTGATCCGGTCACAGCGATTTTGAATTTGCGTGGCAGATATGTGAATTCAGGATGCAACGAAGACCACTGGCGGATCAATTCTGCCCAAACGCGAGAATCATCAATTTCTTCTGGGTCAGCTCCAGCATACTGATCGGCTGTAACGTTACGAATGCAGTTACCAGATGTTTGGATAGCGTGCATTTCAACCGATGCCAACTCTTCCAAGATATCAGGTGTGTCTTCGAGACGCGGCCAGTTGAATTGGATGTTCTGGCGGGTCGTGAAGTGGCCATAGCCGCGATCATATGTGCGACCAATCTCGGCCAATTTCCGCATTTGTGTGCCAGACAACAGGCCATAAGGAATGGCCACACGCAGCATATAAGCGTGCAGTTGTAAATAAAGGCCATTCATCAAGCGTAATGGCTTAAATTCGTCTTCTGAAAGCTCACCAGACAGACGACGGCCAACTTGCTCACGAAACTGGGTGACGCGCTCATTCACAAACGCCGTATCAAATTCATCATATTTATACATGGATCAAATTCCGTTCATGAACACCGAAGAAGCATCCGTCCGAGGATCGAAGTGCTCTGGGACCATTTTTTTAGCAAAGGCAGGATGCGTTGATGGGCCAAAAGCCCGAATACGTTCGCGATATTGCGTAGGCTTCACAAAACGGCCGCTGCCCTCTGCGGCCCGGATTTCAACATCGATCAGGTATCGATCAACCACTTCCGCTGATTCAGATGCTTCTGCCTGCATATCTGCGACGTCCTCATCACGTTCTGCAATCCGCGCATCATCGACCTGCCGCGTCCAAGCACCATCATATCCAAGGAACACAACCGCGCCGTCTGACAATTTATTCGCCGTCATTATCTGTGTTGTCATGGTCAGCCTCCAAGCTGTTACCGCTGAATTCACATATAAATGGTATGGTTATAATAAATTATCAAATATTTTATGTGTAAATAAATAATAATACAATTTTTGAATGTATATAATATTTTTAGCTGATCTTTTTGGTGATCACACGGGTTGCGGCTGCGCGCCGAGCCACCTTACTTATGTTCGGTAAGGCATTGATATCTGGTATATATTTATCGAATGCCTTCAAAACATCGCCCGCGGTCTGCGGTCGATCAGCAGCACGCTTCTTCAGACAGCTTTCGATTAAGCCAACAACCTCGTCTGATAATCCGAACCGCCCTGCTCTTAATGGCGCACGAATTCCCTTGGCCAATCTACCTGTCAGCATCCGATATAATAAAGCCGCTGCCGAATACACATCGGCCGCCGCAGTGACTTCTTTAGCACTACGGCGTTGTTCAGGGCTGATATAATCAAGGGTCCCAATCCATACCCCTGATCGTGATCCCTTTGCACCCGGAACCTTCACCATGCCAAAATCACACAGTTTAACCCGCCCATTCTTTTTTGATGTCAGCAATATATTTGGCGGCTTGATATCACGGTGTACAAGTCCCTGATCATGCATCGCCGCAAGCGCGGATAAGATTTGTCGCCAAACATCAAACGCACGCCGGGGCGCAACTGATTTCGGTCGCCAGAAAGGCTCCAACTCAGCAATTTTTTCCTTAGTATCCGCATCTTCGCCAATCTCATATATCAAATTGGCTTCAATAAACGACATCACAAAGTACGGATCGCCATCATCTGTTTTATCCATATAAAGGACATTTATAATGTTTGGATGGTCTAGTCCTGCCAAGACCTTGGGCTCTTCAATAAATCGTTCACGCCAGAAATCTGGGCCATATGTGGCCTTTTCGCCGATGTTATCGCCTTTTGGATGGAATACTTTAACAGCGACATTGATCTGCAAATCAGGATCATACCCGATATAGATATCTGAAAAGCCTGTCTTCAGCAGGGTTTGTTTGATCTCGTATTTTCCGACTTTATCCATGCTAACAAGATGCCAAAGCATTGCCGGACACGCAAAAAGAAAGGGCCGTAGCAAATGCCACGGCCCACATTCTTTTCACCGCGATCAACCTACCATTCGAGTTTTTCAACACCCTCGAAGGTAAGTTCGCTACCGTCAGCAAGTTCGATTTTACCGGACACTTCTCCGCCAAAGTCGATGCTGTCTTCGCCAGCGGTGTAGGTATCACCGTTATCGAGTTGCAGGGTCCAGCCACTGTCACCACCTGGGCCGCCGTCGACGCCTTCAAGTTGGATGGTATCAGACCAGCCGTTACCGCCATCGAAGTAATCAGCGCCATCACCTGCCCCAAAGATGAACAAGTCATCGCCTTGGCCGCCGAACGCTTCATGGTCATCAGCGCCACCCTCGATGGTGTCGTTGCCGTCACCACCGACCAGTGTGTCATCGCCAGCGCCACCAATCAGGGTGTCGTCGCCGTCTTCACCAGACAAAACGTCATTACCTGCACCACCCTCGATAGTGTCATCACCATCACCAGTCCAGACGGTATCGTTTCCATCACCACCAACGATGATTTCTTCAGACGTGCTGTTGAAGTCATTGTCGAAGGTATCACCGCCGTCATCCAATTGCTCAAACGATGTATCGGAACTGCTGTTATCGACGCCAGCGAACGTAGTGACACTATTCGTGCTGCCATCTTCTTCCGTCGTTGTGGCCGTCACGCCGACACCAAAGTCACCCGTGTCTGATGGCACTGAAATCTCTAGGCCATCAAGGTCTTCATTCGTCAGCGTGAACGTCCCATCACCGTTGTCGGTCCCAGCTGAGAGCACTGCCCCATCTGGAAGACCATCAAGCATGATCGACAATGTTTCCGAACCGTCGGTATCGGTCAGGTTAGCCGTAATGTTCAATGGGTAAGTCAGCGTATCCGCCTCGCCACCATCCATGAAATCTTCGACACCTTGCTCGTACAAGTCTTGGACTTGCTCAGCGGTCAACGGCTCATCAAAGATGGCAATATCGTCTAGGTGACCATCAAAGAAGTCGCTGGCACCATTTACAGAATTATTGCTACTACCGGTTTGCCCTGCCCCAAAGGTCCATGGATTTTCGTTACCTTGCAGGCCTCCGGTGTAACTTGGATCAGACGCCACCAATTCTCCGTTCTGGAAAATCTTCATGCCGCCTTCACCCCACGTCACCGTGACCTGGTTCCAGTCGCCTGTACTTATGTCACCACCACTGATGGTGTGAGAACTGTCCTCGTCCTGCATACGCAGTTCAAGCTCACCGCTGCTTGTCAGACGCAGATTGAAATGCCCGCCATCGTCATAACCAGATGAGTCAGACGACGCCAATGTGCCGTCGTATTCATCCGAGTTGAACCATAACGTCAAGGAACCACTTTCAGGTTTCAGATCCGCGCTGTGATCAACCTGAATGAAGTCTTCTTGATTGTCATCGAACTCGACGCCTGTATTCAAGTCAGCCGTCACTGAGCTATGCTCACCAGCGCCAGATCCTGATCCATGGATGTTTGAATCGTCATCCATATCTTTCAGATTACTGGACTCGAACCCTGAGCCAGAGCCGGATTTCTCACCCATCGCATGACCATCATTATCACCAATCTGGTCATTGAGGGTCCTACCGCTGGTTTCATCCATATTCCAGTACGCAACAGGTTCAGGTGCGCCACCGGTTAAGACTGGCTCACCTAGGTCAGCTGTGACCGTTGGCTCAATAGTGACCGGCGGCTCAGTCGGAACGGTTGGCGTCGTTGGAACGGTTGGAACCGTAGCTTCTGAAGGCACACTGGCTTCGGTTGGAACAGATGCTACCGTCGGCACAACGGGCTCGGTCGGAGCTTGGGCCCCTAAAATGAGCTCTTCGTTATTTTCGTCTTGTTGTTCACCTTCGCGGCGTGGCTCTTCTTCTTGCTGTTCTTCTTCCGCTTGCGCAGCAGCCGCGTCAGCACGGCCTTCGTCTGCAAATCCTACGCCGGGGCCACCTGGCTCATCGCCTTCACGTTGAGGTGCGGGCTCTTCGCCATCGGCATCAATTAAAAGATCGGTATCATCTGTCTCTTCTTGGAGGGCTGAAATCTCGCTGCGTGGAATGACAACCTCGCCTGCGGGTGGCAATCCGGCTGTAAGCTCTGCGTCAGTCAACTGGCTACCGGTATGTAGCGATGACATGCTGAGGGATAAGCTTGGCTCTGCCCCCTCTTCGTCGGCACCGTCGACACCGTCAACTTGGTCTTCGACATCGTCGAGGTTGGTATCGCCGTCATTGAACTGTGTCAGGTCATCAAGGATTTTCTGCGACACTTCGGCCGCCTCCTCGTTTTCCTCTTCTTCACCGTCGTCCGCATTCGGGTTCGGATTGATATCTTCTTCAGCCATGACGTACCGTCCAATTTGATTTTGAGCATCCGCGCGCGCAGAAATGCCACGATTTATCTCATGTTGGAATACTTGGAACGAACGCGTTCGTCATTGAAAACCGACCCAGAACGCACCTAAGGTCAAATAGATGCTCTTAGAGTTGCCAAATAGGCGGATTTACTCGGTTTTTTGAGTATTCAGCCAATCAGCAACGGGCCATTCCGGCATCTTTTTAATCGCCCCGCCCACATGGATCTGATTCGGCAACCTGCAATATGGTGGAAAATCTTTTGCACCCCGGAATTGGTATACGCTGTCATGAATGCATGCCCGGTCGCGGACCAATGGCCATATCACATCGCGCAAAAGTTCCTGATCATTCCAGCGATTACGGCGATATCCAAGCGCTGTATTCGCCAGTTTTCGGACATTCGGCAACACACCTGTCACTCCGCCCCACAAGCCGGCAAGCATGACTTCCATATGATAAATATGATCACGCATCAGATGAAATGGCTGTCCCGATTTGATCCAATCGTCCACGGCCACCGCCTCTTGGATGTTGAGACGGGAATCCGTATCCCGGCAGATGAATCGATCTACCGTTTCATCATCGGCGACAAGGAACCGCCATATGGTTTTAAAATCTCTTAAATCGGGATCATCAACCATGTGCACATTAGCCCCCAGACGGACTAGTTCCTTGCGAATATGCGCTGGCACACTTTCATCACAATAAAATCGGCACTGCCAGCTTGGATATATATTGGGCGCCATTTGGGCATTCACAATCGCCCCATGCGTGTAAACCGGGTCATCCTCCCAAAGACTAAAAGCGATGATATTTTTGGCGCGCTCTGATACATTGAACGGCGTGTGTTTGATGGGTAATTCTTTTGATAGACCAAGTGCTTTAAAACGCTCTGTTGCCAAGCTGTCCTTCATCGTGAGGGCTTTATGCCCCTCGTTGATGGCCGCCGCATAATCACCGGCTAAATAATGCGAGATCACCAACGCATTGTGGGTAGGAATATCGCCAGGCTCCAATGTTATTGCTTGGCGAATAGCAGCAATCGATTCGGACATTCGATCCATTTTCCGATACGCAACCCCCATCAAACTCCAGGCCAAGGAATGCCCCTTTCCCAATGGAGTTTTGGTATATTTATCAAAGTGCTGAATGGCCTCTTCAAAGTTTCCCATCTCTTGGCAGACAATCGCCAAATGATAGAGCGCCTTAACGTTTGAGGGCTTTAACATAAGTGCTTCTCGAAACGCATCCGCAGAGCTTTCGCGTGCCTTCAAATCACGACGGCACATACCGAGCATGGTCCAAATATCTGATCGTTTCGGATCAATCTCAAGCGCTTCTTCTAACCGTTTACAAGCCTGCCTCTGCTGGCCCTGGCGTCGCTTGGACATACCGATCACCAAGCGCAGTCCAACCGGGTCTGGCGTGTTTTCCAACCCCTTTTCTGCAGCTAAAACAGCTTCATCAAACTGTCCATCAGTATACAACTGAAACGCGTTTTTTACGACGGGGTCTGCTACGGGCGTATCAGGTATAAAATCATCCACCGGACGCCACCCAGTCATCGTTATTGATGTAACCGAGTGCCGTCAGCGTTTCACCTGCCTCTTCAAGAATGATCGCACGCGTGGCTTGATCTAGAACATGCTGCCAGTCGCCGACAATTCCTTTTCGAAACTGAGAATTGATATCCTCTTGGCCCCGCTCACGCCCTTTACTCAGATTTTGAAAACGGCCCGCTTCGACGCACATTTCAATCATTTCAGAACGGCTATCGACCCCCAAATGGTCAATTACTGGCTTCATGCTTGCTAGTGGCTGCGCGTGCAAATCCTCGTATCGCACGAACACACATCGTTCTTTGTTGTTCGCCATAAATGTCTGCGCACGTGCGACATCCTGCGCCCATATTTTTGCGACGCGTTTGGCATAGCCCTGGATTAGTTCTTCTCCAGCTTTGCCATGCTGACGCTTCAGATGAACGTGCCCCGACACAATGATATCGCGGATATCACGCACCATCAGAACAAATTTGGCATTCGGAAAAAGCGACAACAGGGCCTGCAAGTACCGCACATTACCCGGCGTTTTTTCTCCGACCGCGCGCACATTTTCGGTGATGTCATACTTTGAGAGCAGCAAACCCGCAGACATCCTTATCAGATGTGATAAATCGTCACGGTCAAATGTCGGAAAGCCATCTGTTTCTGCAAAAACGTTCTTGTTCAGGCCTTCGATGAAAGATGAATATTCTTTTAAACCACCGCCTAAACTACCTGCCAATTTGCTAACAAATTGCCCTTCACCCCGACACACGATTTCTGGATGTCCGTCCAGCATAAGCTGCATCCATGTCGTGCCTGATTTTTCTGTCGCTGCAATGAAAAACAGCTGACGAGACAGAATATCCTCGACGTTTCGGTTTACCTCTTGGAACATGGCATCCTCGTTAACATGTATTTGAGTGTGCCAGTCGATAGGTGTTTGGGCAATCTGGACAGCTTGGTAAACTACATAAAGATTTCATGCATCAATTCGCTATAAGGGGATAAAAATGGTTCGGATATTGGGTCGAGCAAATTCGATTAACGTTCAAAAGGTCATGTGGCTTGCAGCAGAGATCGGCCTAGATATAGAACGATTTGATGTAGGTGGTGCCTTTGGTGGTAACGACACCCCTGAGTATTTAGCTAAAAATCCGAGCGGAAAAATCCCTACCATGGAAGATGGCGACTTTGTACTTTGGGAGTCGAATTCCATCGTACGGTATCTGGCTGAGAAATATGGCTCATCCCCTTGGTATCCGGCACTTGTCGAAGATCGCTATCGTGCCAGCCAATGGATGGATCATTACATTGCGACGCATCATCCGTCGATGACAACGATATTCTATAATTTGATCCGTATGACACCCGAAGAACGAGACGACAAAGTCGTTGCTAAGTGTGTTGAAACGCTTTCGGGTGCCTGGGCCGTTGTTGATCGTCACCTTGCCGAAAATGAATTTTTGACTGGAACAGCGCCAACCATGGGGGATGTCCCGATGGGATGTGCGGCTTACCGATGGCATACGCTTGATATCGAGCGCCCAGACTTACCACATTTGCGGCGTTGGTATGAGGCTTTGGCATCACGCTCGGCTTTCAAAGAACACGTCATGTTGCCACTGACATAATCCCTTCAAGTCGGACAAAAAATTCTTGAGAGGCACAAAAAATGAGCGGCGCTGAAAAAGTCTATAAAGACTACGATCAAGACCAATTGGACATGCAGTACAACAACCGCGAACGCGTCATCAACCATATAGATATCATGGATTCGCTTGCAAAACGTGGCACCATCTATGCCAATAGCATTACGTACCACAAAGATATCGCATTTGGTGAAGATCCAGACGAAGTGCTGGACGTGTATCCCGCGACCAACGGCGATCCCAATGCCCCTGTAATGATATACTTTCATGGTGGCTTTTGGTATTCGCGGCACAAAGACGATTTCCGGTTTATCGCATCCGGGTTTAACGATGCCGGGGCAACTGTCGTTGTTGTGAACTATGGCCTTATCCCAAAAATCGACATGGCGGAATTGGTTCGCCAATGCCAAGCATCAGTCGCTTGGGTCTACAAAAACATTGCTGACCATGGCGGTGATCCGAATAAGTTATTCATTACGGGACATTCGGCCGGTGGACACATCACGGGCATGATGCTTACCACCGATTGGGACAAATGGGGTGTTGATGGCGCAGCAATCAAGGGGGCCCTAGCGATTTCTGGGATTTATGACCTAGAGCCTATTCGACTAACGTTTATGAACCCAACCCTGGCTTTCACCGAAGACACGGTGGCCAAATTCAGCCCCATTCATCTATCGCCCACCATCACCCCAAAGTTCGTTGTTACAGTGGGCGGTGCAGAAACTGATGAGTTTATTCGCCATAGCGAAGAGATTTGTGACGTGTGGGCAGCAGCTGGGGTAGAATGTTCGCTAGATGTTATCTCAGACCTTAACCACTTCACCGTTTTGAGCGACCTCACCAGCGAAGGTGGCACATTGAACAGTCACATGCGCACGCTCATGGGACTGGTGTAATGATGGATCGGAACGACGCGTTTTCAGTCGATGTCTTTTGGTCGTTCCGAAGTCCATTTTGTTATTTGATGCTGGATCGCTTGATCGAGATATCAACCAACTTCCAAGTGGCGATCAATATTCGCCCGCTGTATCCGATGGCGGTGCGTGATCCCAATTTCTTCAAATCGGTCAATCCAAAGTACCGTAAATATCATCTTCAAGACAGCCAGCGGGTCGCGGATTATCACAAGATCCCATATCGCCGACCGGTCCCGGATCCCATCGTGCAAGATATGGAAACCAACGAAATTGCAGCCGAGCAACCGCACATTCGTCACCTGACATTGCTAGGGGCTGCGGCCCAAACCCAAGGGGCTGCACTTGCGTTCGTCGATAAGGTATCCCGTTTGCTTTGGGATGGTTCTGTCGATGGCTGGGATGAAGGCATGCACCTTATCGATGCCATTGATGCCGCTGGCCTGAACGGGCGGGCATTGGTTGCCGATGTGAATGTTGACCCTGATCGATTTGATGCTGTTATTGCCGAAAACCAAACAGCCCATGATGCTGCAGATCATTGGGGCGTTCCGCTGATGACATTTCGTGGAGAAACCTTCTACGGCCAAGATCGCGTCGACTTGTTGCTATGGCGGATGATGCAGGCAGGACTGCCCGTCCAGAATTAGTCTGAATGCTCGATTTTTTCGGATTCCGGTAGCATGAATACCAGAACGTTGGCGACGACCATGGTTGCGGCTAATAAATAAAAGACCGCACCAACGCCATATGAATCAGCGATCCAACCACCAATAATTGGGATTGGCAGTGATAACCCTGACTGTGCCCCAAACAATGCACTGGTCGCGGTGCCATGCATTTCAGGCGGGTTCAAATCCATCATCCAACTATGAATAACAGGACGAAGTGCAAACAGTACAAAACCAAGCACCGAGACCCCTGCGATAAACAAGTACTCGTTGGGAACCAGCGCCAAGAAGATGACGACGACCGTTGTACCAGTGGCTGCGGCGATAACGATGGGACGACGACCGATACGGTCTGACCATGCGCCTGCTAATGGACCCGAGATAAATCCGCCCAACTGCATCGCCATGACACCCACGCCCATCATGAACGGGCCCACTTTCAACACATCCAGCAAATAGATCGGGATAAACATCAGCAGGCCTTGTTGCGTCATGGATCGGAACCCCGCCATCAAACAAAGTCCCATCGCGGCGCGGTCTGTGAACATCAATCCAAGACCTTTGAAGTATTCGCCGACAGTTATTTTCCGCGTGATTGACCCATCTGTGCCGCGATCCATGCGCACCAAAGACATCAGGATCATGGCGGCGATCACCAACACAGGGATAGAACCCCACACAGCCGTTTCCTGCCATGTCAGCACCACAAGCATCGCACCGATGCATAACGGGGCCAGACTATCACCCAGCGACGCGCCCAGCGTGTGGATCGACAGCACATACCCACGATTTTTGGGATAGGCTCCGGATAAAAATGATATGGCAGCAGGATGCCACAGATTATTCGTCGCCCCCATGATACCAACCATCACAAGGATAGATGCATAGGTCGCAGACAAACCAAACATGATCAGGGCACACGCGCCGACAACCAGGGCAATGACTTGTACAAGCACACGTCTTCCCAGCACATCAACCACCATGCCACTGCCAAAATTGGCTGCGAACGAGCACACATAAAATGCCGTCACAAGGACACCAGCATCGGTGTAACTTAGCCCTAAATCCGCAGTGAGTAGCGGCAACAACAAATAGAACGTCGCGGCAACCCAGTGCGTGGCACCATGTCCTATGCCAACGATCCAGGCCGGGACTTGTTCTTTAACGCCAAGTCCCGTCACTCGTTCAAATGCTGCGATCATGAATTCTCCGATGCGAAAGCTCGGTGCGAAGGACTCGGATTATTGCCAACCATCCATTCCAATACAATCTGATTTGTGTTTAGTTTCGGGCCAATTTTCGAAATATGGACGCTATTCACCCACTTGCCCCATGGCGCACCACGAGCGAAAATAGATCAACTCAACTTTTATTATCGGAGAGATTAAATGCCGGATGCTGGCTCTGACGCCCCTGTGAAACGTATTATTGTCGAAAAAGACGGTCCTGTCGGACGTGTCAAAATGGACAATCAAACCCGCCGCAATGCAATGACTTTGGGGATGTGGCAAGATTTGGGCAAAGCGATTGCAGACTTTGCCGCAGATGACGCCATCCGCGTGGTCGTTGTCTCTGGCGAGGGCGGTAAATCGTTCTGTGCCGGTGCTGATATTTCTGAGTTTGAGAAAAATCGGTCTTCCGAAGAAAGCGTGCAAATCTACAACACAGCAGTCGAAGAATCATCTGAGTTACTGCGTACCATCAATAAACCTACCATTGCGGCGATTGATGGTTTCTGCGTCGGCGGTGGTGTCGGCATTGCAACGTGCTGCGATATTCGTATCTGCACGGATGATTCAATCTTTGCAATTCCCGCTGCGAAACTAGGCCTTGGATATCGCGTCGATGGCTTGAAGCCCTTGGTCGACATTGTTGGCCCAAGCTATGCGATGGAATTGTTCTACACTGCGCGTAAATTCACAGCCGAAGAAGCAGAGCGCATGAACTATGCAAACCGTGTCGTTTCACGCGATCAGTTTTCGGATTATGTCGAAGACTATGTCCAGACCATTGGCGGCAACGCCCCGCTGACCATCAAAGCGGTCAA
Organism: Rhodospirillaceae bacterium UBA4479; assembly: GCA_002389175.1. Classification (GTDB taxonomy): domain Bacteria; phylum Pseudomonadota; class Alphaproteobacteria; order Rhodospirillales; family Casp-alpha2; genus UBA4479. The sequence goes on from DGNZ01000143.1 coordinate 21,369, forward strand.
AGTGGTTGTCCAGGAATGCATTAAGGACGATGCGGATCGTAATCACGACCTATGCGCCAGCATTGTCGATGATTGCTTCCGAAGCGAAGACTATGTCGAAGGTCGCCGCGCATTCATGGAGAAACGCAAAGCTGAGTTCAAAGGAAAGTAATTATGACCAGCCCGGTTCTTAGCCCCTTCGCGAAATACATCGCTGACGCCCCGCAAATAACGTTCGACGACAACGTATTGCATGCGGCCAAACGATGTCTTCTCGATTATATGGGGGCGACGATTCCGGGCGGTGTGGTTGCACCTGCGACGCTTCTGAAAAACGCATTTGCAGATAT
>DGNZ01000221.1 GCA_002389175.1 Rhodospirillaceae bacterium UBA4479
TGAGGATTTTGCGCGTCAGTGTGGCAAAAAAAGCACAAACCACGCAATCGCTTGGTTTCCCTAGGCTACGTTGTTAACCATAAGACCAATGCGTTGCAGAGACGACTCACTATGATTAGCCCCACATTCCAAAGGTTCTTCTTTAACTTAAGGTCAAAGTGCACTACATCATGGGCCAAGACGTAGTGTCCAACTCGTAAATTAGGTTAATTTTCCGGAACAAGGAACGCCACACCATGAAACTGTCTGATCCCAAACTTTTTCGCCAGCAATGCTATATAAATGGAAATTGGGTCGATGCGACATCTGGGGAAACCATTGATGTTACGAATCCAGCAACCGGAGAGGTCCTCGGCTCCATACCCAAAATGGGCGCTGCCGAAACCAAACAAGCCATTGATGCTGCAAACGCCGCCTGGCCTGCATGGCGGGCAAAGACCGCCAAAGAGCGTGCCGGTATTTTGCGCAAATGGTTCGAGTTGATGATGGCCAACCAGGATGACCTGGGTGTGTTGATGACAGCGGAACAAGGAAAACCCCTGGCCGAAGCCAAAGGTGAAGTGGGCTACGCGGCATCGTTCATTGAATGGTTCGCCGAAGAAGGTAAACGCATCTACGGCGATACCATCCCACAACACGGAACAGACAAGCGGATCGTGGTCACAAAGGAACCTGTTGGCGTTGTTGCCGCTATCACGCCATGGAACTTCCCTGCCGCGATGATCACCCGCAAAGCGGGCCCAGCATTGGCCGCAGGCTGCCCCATCGTCATCAAACCAGCGACGGAAACACCGTTTTCGGCGCTTGCCATGGCCGAATTGGCCGACCGCGCTGGCGTACCTGCCGGTATTGTTAATGTCATCACCGGCGCATCACGCGAAATCGGTGGCGAAATGACCAGCAACCCGATCGTCCGCAAGCTGACGTTCACAGGATCCACCGAAGTCGGTAAAATCCTGCTGAAACAGTGCGCAGACACCGTCAAAAAAGTATCCATGGAATTGGGGGGCAACGCACCGTTCATCGTATTTGACGATGCTGACGTAGATGCCGCCGTGCAGGGTGCGATGGCGAGCAAATATCGAAATACGGGCCAAACCTGTGTCTGTGCCAACCGTATCTATGTGCAAGAAGGTGTCTATGACGCGTTCGTAGAGAAATTCAGCGCTGCGGTGAACGCCATGGTGGTCGGCGACGGTCTCAAGGGTGAAACCCAACAGGGGCCACTGATCAATATGGCCGCCGTTGAAAAAGTCGAAGAACATATCGCAGATGCCCTCGAAAAAGGCGGCCGCATTGTAACGGGCGGCAAGCGACACGAACTAGGGGCTACGTTCTTTGAGGCCACCATCATCGCGGACGCCACGCAGGACATGAAATTCTCCAAAGAAGAAACCTTTGGTCCTCTTGCCCCCATATTTAAATTCAAAGAAGAGCATGAGGCCATTCAGTGGGCGAACGATACCGAGTTCGGTTTGGCGTCTTATTTCTATAGCCGCGACATCGGCCGGGTATGGCGCGTTTCAGAAGCGCTTGAGTACGGCATCGTTGGCATCAACGAAGGTATTATCTCAACCGAGGTCGCACCGTTCGGCGGTATGAAAGAATCCGGCACGGGCCGCGAAGGCTCTAAATACGGGATCGATGATTACCTTGAGATGAAATACCTGTGCATGGGTGGCATTTCCTAACGACCCGCGCTCATCACACATAATTGAGACGCTTTAGGGGTGGTCGAAACGTCGGCCACCCCTTATTTAATGCCGACACGCGATGCCGCGACCGATAAGGAGCACGAAAATGTCCGACTATGACTATGATCTGATAACCATTGGCGGGGGTTCCGGCGGCGTCCGCGCGTCGCGCTTTGCAGCGCAACGGCACGGCAAAAAGGTCGCCGTCATCGAAAACATGCGGATCGGCGGCACCTGTGTGATGCGCGGATGTGTGCCCAAAAAGCTATTGGTGTACGCAGCACATTTCGCGCACGATTTCGAAGATGCAGAGGGATATGGCTGGCAGCTGGGCGACAACACCCACGATTGGCCCACGCTGATTGCCAAAAAAGATGCCGAACTTAATCGGCTTGAAGACATCTATCACCGATTGCTCCGCGAAGCGGGCGTTGACGAGATCACTGGCACGGGCAAAGTCACCGGGCCCCATTCGGTTGAGGTGAACGGCAAAACCCTGACGGCAGAGCACATCTTGGTTGCCACCGGCGGCTGGCCGCACTTGCCCGATTTGCCCGGGATTGAGCACGCCATCACATCGAACGAAGCCCTCGACCTTCCCGACCTGCCAAAGCACGTCGTGATCGTTGGCGGCGGTTATATCGCTGTCGAGTTCGCGGGCATCTTTCATGCACTGGGTGCCGAAGTGCACATCATCATTCGCGCCGACAATATCCTGCGCGGGTTTGACCAAACCATGCGCGATGCGTTGCGCGTGGAATTGGAAAACCAAGGTATTAAGGTGCATTCCGAATGCACGGTCCGCTCAATTGAAAAAACCAAAAGCGGCTATTCGCTCCGGCTTGATCAAGTCGACATGATGGAAACCGATCTGGTGATGTACGCCACCGGACGCAAACCGAATACCGTGAACATTGGCCTCGAAGATGTCGGCGTCGAGATGGACAAGAATGGCGCCATCATCGTCGATGAATATTCCAAAACCTCCGTCGACAGCATCTATTCGATTGGCGATGTTACCGACCGTGTGCAGCTCACGCCCGTCGCCTTGGCCGAAGGCATGGCGCTGGTCCGCACGCTGTACGAGGGCAAGCCAACATCGATGAGTTATGAAAATATTCCGTCGGCTGTATTTTCAACACCGCCTATCGGCTCTGTCGGTTTGATCGAAGAAGACGCCCGGCGCGATCACGACATCGAAATCTATCAATCCAGCTTCAAACCGATGAAGCACACACTGTCGGGCCGCAACGAACGTTCCGTCATGAAGCTGATCGTCGACAAGGCCACGGATAAAATCCTGGGCGCGCATATGATGGGTTTGGATGCACCGGAAATCCTGCAGGGCATTGGCATTGCTGTGAAGGCGGGCGCGACCAAGGCAGACTTCGATGCAACCATCGGCATTCATCCGACAGCGGGTGAAGAGTTCGTGACCATGCGCGAACCATTGCGCCCCAGCGAGGACGGCTAACGTTGACCGCGTCTAACGACAACGACGAGAAAGAACCGGATCTCAACGTATTCGGCGAACCTTTGGTGCCTTGTGGAGTTGATCCCGTCACCGGGTTTTATCGTGACGGATGCTGCTCAACCGGGCCACACGATCTCGGCAGTCACACGGTCTGCGCTGAAGTCACACAAGAGTTTTTGGAATTCTCGAAATCACGCGGCAACGATCTGATGACACCGATGCCGCAATATCAATTCCCAGGCCTGAAGCCTGGGGATCGATGGTGTCTTTGTGCGGACCGATGGCGCGAGGCATTTGTTGCGGGGGCTGCCCCCAACATCGTCCTCGCATCCACCCATCAACGCGCACTCCGCGCCGTTGATCTGAATGATCTAAAATCCAAGGCGCTAGATCTGGCTTAACTGCGGATCACGCTACGACATCCACAACACGGGACGCCTGCATATCCAATTGCTGGCGCAAATCAGCCGGCAACAACAGCGCATCCGCGAGTCGATCAAGATAACGTTTTTCCTCGGGCGTATCAGGATCAACGGCCAATGCAGACGCCACGTAAATTTCGGCCGCTTGCTCATCACTGTTGGACAGACGCGCGATGGCGATGGGATCACTGGGTGCGTTCAGTTGATCAAACAAAAATACTTTTTCATCAGCAGCCAAATCCATCGACTGAATTTGCTGCTGGATCAGCGCATTTTCCGCAGCATCGATATGCCCATCCGATTTCGCAGAACTGATCATCGCGCGAATCAGCGTCAGACGCAGATCATCACCCTGACGGTCGCGTTGTTGACTGATATCAAACGCACTGTTGGCAGGTGGCGGTGCCACATTAAAGGCGGCATCAATTGAAGTGGGTTGAGGGGCGGGCGTCGCAACACCCTGCTGGCTCGCCTTGTGATCGCTCCACGCCTTGTAGGCGAGCCCCCCGACAGCAGCTAATCCGCCATATTTGAGGGCTTTGCCGCCCATCTTTCTGGCTTTTTTATTGGACATCAACAATGCGACAAGACCACCAGCGGCCGCACCCCCGACCAAACCCGTTGGCATCCCGCCTTGTTTAACGGCCCCCGCTGCTTGGCTGACGCCGCTGCTGGCCTGGCCCACAACACTACCGATAAGTCTATTGATATCCATGAATTCGATGCCTTCTTCTAAAAACCCAAATGTCGATGAGGGGCCGATAAAAGGCACAAAAAAGGGGTGCGCAAAACGGCCCCCCGATGCATTTCTCAGGTGGTCTGTTGATTGCTTGATTGCAACCAATCAGATCGAAAAAAGATGGCATCTATACGTTGTATCAGGCGGCTTCTGATTTCACCGCGACGAGGACAACACCAAGGTCTTCTTCAAGCTTGCGAATTTTCGCAAGTTTCTCACGATCTAAGCGCGCGGGCTCGGCCTTTACTTCGGTAAATGCCAACAGTGATTGGCCGATTTCGGCTTCGATAGATTGTATTTCCGCGAGCTTGTCTTCGGGAATATTGGAGAGGCTATAAAGCATTTACGGGCTCCCTAATGCGTTACCAGAATCATTATATTATGAATTCTATCACATCTTTTCGATAAATTTATGACACGAATTGATGTTGAATAGACTATAATAGTGTTTTGCGGTGCCATGGTGCGAACATGGGTCTGGGTTAAATGGGCTGGCAAAATTCGCGTAATCCGCATATATCCTCGTACAACATTGGGCAGAGACACTAGAGGCCAAAGATATGACCAGCAATTGGACGCCAAAAACTTGGAGAGACAAACCGATCCTGCAGGTACCAACGTACCCGGATCAGAGCAAAGTTGACGAGGTCGAAAAGACCTTATCGACCATGCCCCCACTGGTATTTGCAGGCGAAGCCAGAAGCCTGAAAAAAGCCATGGGCGATGTCAGCCAGGGCAAGGCTTTTGCATTAATGGGAGGCGATTGCGCCGAGAGCTTTGCGGAGTTCCATCCCAACAACATCCGCGACACCTTCCGTGTGCTTTTGCAAATGGCTGTTGTGCTGGCGTTCGGTGCATCTATGCCCGTCGTCAAAATCGGCCGCCTTGCAGGGCAGTTCGCAAAACCGCGTTCGAGCGATACCGAAACACAGGGCGATATCACACTCGCCAGCTACCGTGGTGACATGGTCAACGCGATGCCGTTCACCGAAGAAGACCGCGTGCCCGATCCGGAACGCCTGATCCGGGTCTACAATCAATCCGCCTCGACGTTGAACCTGCTGCGTGCCTTTGCGCAGGGTGGCTACGCTGACTTACACAAAGTCCATCAGTGGAATTT
>DGNZ01000109.1 GCA_002389175.1 Rhodospirillaceae bacterium UBA4479
CTCGCAGGCTTCACGTAATTCATCGTCAGATGCCGCAAATGAGATGCGAAAAAATGGCGACATGCCGTAAGCCCCACCGTGCACAACGGCAACGCCCTCGCTCTCCAGAAAATAAAGTGTCAGGTCCTGATCGGTCTCGATGACTTTGCCATCAGGTGTCTTTTTCCCGATCAAGTCAGCGCAACTTGGGAAAACATAAAACGCGCCTTTTGGTACAGGGCATTTTAGCCCGCGCGCCTGATTAATCATGGACACAACCATGTCACGTCTCTCTTGAAAACGGGCCGTGCGCTCTTGGACGAAATCTTGCGGGCCTGACAGCGCTGCAACAGCAGCGGCTTGGCTGATGGCGCTCGCACAACCAGTGGTTTGTTGCTGAAGTTTTGTCATCTGCTTCACCAATGTCGCGGGTGCACCACAATACCCCATACGCCATCCTGTCATCGCATAGACTTTGGATGCCCCATTCATCGTTACCGTGCGATCTTTGAGTTCCGGTGCAACGGCAGCAATGGTCGCAAATTCAAAATCATCATAAATAATGTGCTCGTAGATATCGTCACTAAAGATCGCGATATCCGGATACCGCACCAGAACATCTGCCAATGCCCGCAAGTCATCAGCGGAATACACAGCGCCGCACGGATTGCTGGGGGAGTTCAATATAAGCCAACGGGTTTTAGGTGTGATCGAAGCCTCTAGTAGCTCTGGCGTTAACTTAAAATCATTTTCTACCGCACAAGGAACGATAACCGGGATGCCACCCGCAAACTTGGTGATATCGACATACGATATCCAATAAGGGGCTGGGATAATCACCTCATCACCGGCCTCTACCGTCGCAACGAGAGAATTGAAGATGGCCTGCTTGCCACCTGTGCTGGCCATCACCTCGTCCTCGGTATAATCCAGATCGTTTTCACGCTTGAATTTAGCAATGATCGCTTGTTTTAATTCTGGTGTACCCGCCGCGTTCGTATAGCGGGTTTGACCTTGGCGCGCGGCCTCGAACGCCGCGTCGATAACGTGGTCGGGCGTTGCGAAGTCCGGCTCGCCGGCGCTCAACGCAATCACATCGCGACCTTCTGCCCGCATCGCGCGCGCCTTCTGGGACGCAAGAGAACTTGCGGATTGCTCAATTCGATTTAGGCGGTCAGCAATCTTGATACTGGTCATGATGGAATTGGCTCCTTGGCCGATATAACGGAAAATTGATTTCGTCGATTTTCGCGCCGAAGGAACGTCTCGGCAAGACGTTTAGATCACAAAATTTGGCCTGCTGATTTTACTATCTTCAAAATCAAATCTAGGGCACAGTTCCGAGCGAAATTCTGGGATGCGGCAGTGCAAACGCATAACGTTTTAGTGCAATGTTATGAGGGCCTTTATGTCTGCACCTACTCTTTCTATCTCGCGTCGCCTGCGCGGCACACCATTCACAAACCGTGTTTCCGAGGCTGGCGTCAAAGGTTATACAGTTTACAATCATATGTTACTGCCAACCGTATTTGAAAGCGTCGAGGCAGATTACCATCACCTCAAAAAACATGTACAGGTTTGGGATGTATCTTGCGAACGTCAGATCGAAATTCGAGGCGCTGATGCCGCCCGACTGATGCAAATGCTGACCCCTCGCGATCTCCGCGGGATGACACCAGGGCAGTGTTATTATGTGCCCATCGTTGATGAGACAGGTGGCATGCTGAATGATCCGGTCGCACTCAAATTCGCCGACGATAAGTATTATATTTCCATCGCTGATAGCGATCTGTTGTTTTGGGCCAAAGGCTTGGCATACGGCCTGCATCTTGAAGTTGATGTTAATGAGCCTGATGTGCACCCACTCGCAGTCCAAGGTCCCAAGGCGGATGAGTTGATGGCCCGCGTGTTCGGTGAACAGGTGCGCGACATCCGTTTCTTCCGATTCCACCTACTTGATTTTCAAGGCAATGAGTTCGCCGTCGCACGATCTGGTTACTCAAAACAAGGCGGTTATGAGATCTATATGGATGGGGCCCAAAATGGTGAGGCGCTCTGGGATGCACTCTTCAAAGCCGGTGAAGACCTCAACGTCCGTGCAGGATGCCCGAACGGGATTGAGCGCATTGAAGGCGGATTGTTATCTTATGGGAACGACATGACCCGCAAAAACACGCCGCATGAATGTGGGTTGGGACGTTTTTGCGATACTCAAACAGCTATTGGTTGCGTGGGTCGTGATGCGCTTCTGCGGGTTGCGACCGAGGGGCCAATCCGCCAAATCAGAAGTCTTTCGATTGAGGGAGATCCTGTACCTCCGTGCACCGACAAATGGTCTATCTTTGCTGACGGGGAACGTGTAGGTCGCGTGACGTCGGCAGCTTGGTCACCGGATTTTAATACCAATGTTGCGATTGGGATGGTCCGTATGACCCATTGGAAAGAAGGCACGAAGGTCGAGGTCGAAACCCCGGATGGTATGCGCTCAGCAGTCGTCCATCTAAAACCGTATATTTGAGAAAGTAGCTGCCCCTTAATTGATGACGCTGTTGCCCGTGATTTCGTCCTGAGCTTGTCGCTCACGCGCGCTCCAAGTTGATTTGATGAAAGACATCGCAGCGATGATCTCATCATCTGATAGAACACCGTCAAATGCGGGCATATCACTCTGGTAACCAGGTCCTGCGACATACTGCGGGCCATATTTTGTCAGATTAAACAATGACTTGTCCGCGTGATGCCAGGTATGCCCTGTCTCATCATGTGGTGGTGCAGGCAATCGGCCCGACGGTTTGCGTTGCCGCCAATTGGCTTCTCCCTCCAGGTTTTCGCCGTGGCAACTCGCGCAGTGTTCGGCGTAAACGATTTTGCCCTGCATCACGACGGCTGTGTTTTCTGGCTGGAACATGAAAGGGCTGTCAGCGCGGTCAGAAAGCAGGAACTCATAGCCCAAGAAACCACCCCCTATGATGATGGCCCCTAATAACACTGGCATTATTTTTTTCTTAGACACAAAAACCCTCTACTGCCGTTGATCGTTCAAGTTATCAACGTAAACATTCGACCAACAGGCAGGTCAACGGATAAAGTTCTCCACATAATCAGCGCCAAGGCCCACATCTTCGAAGTGCTTTCGACAAGCGTCTATGCGATCGAACACATCCGTCGTCCCCGTCGCCACGCCATCTTCATCGCAATAAATCAGCGCCCCTGTATTGTGGAACAAGGTGATCATTTCGTCGCAATCTTCGTCGACCACCAACGTGTGGATTTCGCCTGGTGGCTCAAACAAGTACGACCCAGGTCCTGCGACCCAGTCATGTTCCAGATACCGCCAAGAACCCTTGATAACAAAGCCATGCACAGGAGCAGGATGACGATGACGCGAGAGAAATCCGCCACCCTTTACCTTGGTCAAATGCACCCAATACCCTTGGCTGATATTCAGACACAACGGGCGCGACCATCGATCAGGTGACAATGGCACCCATAATCTTGGATCGTCCTCGGCGAAGGCATCTTGTATAAAAATTTCTGGGAGCGCACCTATCACATTTGGCCCTGTATACGGCGCAGGTATCTTAGGTTTTAAACCATCATCCATTATTCATTCCCTTCACTTTCTTTTTTATAACGCGCGAGAGTTTCTTCATTGGGTGGATACAACCCCGGCAATGAATGCCCGGCGTCGACCTGCTTGACGATCCAGGCTTCCAGTTGTTCCTGCTCAATTGCCGCAGTTGCAACCTCTGCCAACATCGCTTGCGGAATCACCACGGCACCATCACCATCCGCGACGATAATGTCATTTGGAAAGATCGCCGTGTCACCGCACCCGATCGGTTCTTGCCATCCGACGAATGCTAACGAAGCGATCGACGCAGGTGCGACGGCGCCTGCACACCAGGTCGGCAGTTCGGTTCGCTGCACCCCTTCGCCATCACGCATAGCGCCGTCTGTCACAATACCGGCAACACCACGCTTTTTCATACGCCCTGCCAAAATGTCGCCAAAGATACCGGCAGATGAAATCCCACGCGTGTCCACCACGCAGACACACCCAGCTGGCATTTCTTCGATTGCGGCACGGGTGGAATGGGGGCCCTTCCATGATTCAGGTGTCGCCAAGTCTTCGCGAGATGGCACAAACCTCATGGTAAAAGCGGGGCCTACGATGCGTTCACTTGTTGAGCAATAAGGAGCCGCGCCTGCGATCCAACTGCTGGGCACACCACGCTTCAACATGACCGTGGTTAAAGTCGCGGTGGTGACCAGTTCCAACGCATCCAGCATTTCAGAGTCTATCATCAGGGGCTCCTCGCTCCAATTTCAGAAACAATAAGACCCTCAATTCATCGGGGGATCAAACGAGATTGCGGTGCTCTGCTGGCAACTTAACGATAAGACCGTCCAGGTTGTCGGACATTCTGATCTGGCAGCCCAGTCTCGATGTCCGCTTCAAGCCAAAGGTCAGATCAAGCATGTCTTCCTCTTCTTCCTCTGGCTCATCTAATTTGGCATACCACGCGTCATCTACAATCACATGACACGTCGAACACGCCATAGACCCTTCGCAGGCACCTTCTAGATCAATCATGTTGCGATGCGCGACTTCTAGAACAGACAAGCCGTCAGGTGCTTCACACACCTGTTCTTTGCCATCAGGATGGATAAAGGTGATTTTGTTCATGAAAATAGTAACTCAATGGGAAACGAGAGAAGATCAGCTGAGACAAACCACTATCAAACGGAGAAACTCTCACCACAACCGCAACGACTTGCTTCGTTGGGATTAGTGAAAGTGAACCCACTGCGAAGCATGCCGTCTTCGTAGTCCATTTCAGCACCGACAAGGAACATCGTCGCCATCGGATCGATGAACACACGTGCACCATCACGTTCGATTTCTTCTTCCATGGGACGCTTTTCGTCTGCATATTCAAAGACATAAGATAGACCGGAACATCCCTTAGTCGAAATCGTCACGCGCAGACCTGCGACAGGGTTTTCGCTATTGCTCATCAATGAACGAACATGATCAGCAGCGGCATCTGTCAGCGTTATCAGCTGTTTTGGTTGCTCAGTCATCGCGCGTTCTCCAAAAAAATCGTCTTACTGTTAAATATCCTCTGGATAGGGGCTGTTCAACCCATCCCCAAAGCTAATTTTGCGTCTTCTGACATCCGTTCTGGGGTCCACTGCGGTTCCCAAACCAATGTCACTTCGATCTCGCCCGTGCCTTCGACGCCTTCAACGGCGCGTGCGACCATGCCCGGCATCTCGCCAGCTACGGGACAACCAGGTGCCGTCAGCGACATATCAATGTGGATATCGCCTTTTTCAAGGATGCTGAGACCATAGATCAGCCCGAGGTCATATATATTTACTGGAATTTCCGGATCATAGACTTCGCGGAGCGCTTCTACGACATCGTCCTCAGATGCAACGGCTGCACCCTCTGCCAATGGTTTGCCAGCGGTTGCCTTAAACTCTTCGTCTGGATCAACAGGCGAATAATCAAACCCAGGTATACCGCTAGGCGTGCCACCACCCATGCTGCTCGGCGGAACGAACTCTGGCGTTTCAGCACGCTTCAAATCTTCTTCGATCTTCGCCAAAGCTGCGTGATTGACACCATCGTCTGCCGGTTCGGCAATGGGTTCAGCGACAGGTCCTGCCAAAGCTTCATCAGCCACGTGGGTCTCAACAGCTGTTTCAGCAGGCGCTTCGACTTTGTCTTTCTTTTTAAACAAACCAAACATTAGGCAAACATCTCCTTAACCAGAACCAGCGAGTCATAAAGCGCATCAACTTCTTCTTTGGTGTTATAGAGGCCAAACGACGCGCGCGCCGTGCCCGGAATACCAAACCGATCCATCAACGGCTGTGCGCAATGGTGCCCAGTACGAATGGCAACACCCGCACGGTCAATGATCGTTCCGATATCAGATATGTGCGCATCATCCATCACAAACGATATGATCGATGCTTTGTCATCGGCATTGCCAATAATGCTCAAACCCTCAATCGATTTAAGACGTTCGGTCGCGTACTGCAGCAATCCAATTTCGTGCGCTGCAATATTATCGAGTCCGATTTCTTCGATGTAGTTGATGGCGGCACCAAATCCAACGGCCTCAATTATCGCCGGGGTCCCTGCTTCAAAACGATGCGGTGCGGGCTGGAATGTCGTTTCTTCGAACGTCACGCGATCAATCATTTCTCCGCCACCTTGATACGGGGGCATGGAATTTAGAATATCGAGTGGCGCCCACAAGACCCCGATGCCTGTAGGCCCATAGAGCTTATGGCTCGAGAAAATATAGAAATCGGCGCCCAGAGCCTGCACATCGATTTTCGTATGCGGCACCGATTGGCATCCATCGATCAGCACCTTGGCGCCAGCGGCATGCGACTTACGGATGATTTCTTCGACGGGCAAAACCGTCCCCAGCACGTTCGAAATATGTGGCACGGATACAATCTTGGTTTTGTTCGATAGCAGCGCCTCGAACTCGTCCATCAAGAAATTGCCGTCATCATCAATGGGGGCAACTTTCAGAACGATACCTTTTTCAGCCCTCAGCAACTGCCACGGCACGATGTTCGCATGATGCTCCATCACCGTGATCAGGACTTCGTCACCTTCGTTTAGGAATTTCCGTCCATACGTCGCAGCGACCAGGTTAATCGACTCCGTACCACCCTTGGTGATCACGACTTCATCAGACGTCAGTGCATTGATGAATCGAGCAACTGCTTCGCGAGCTTCTTCGAATTTTTCTGTCGAAAGTTGGCTCATCTTATGATTGCCGCGGTGCACGTTGGAGTAATAGCCCTCCATACATGCGGTCATGGCTTCGATCACCTGACGCGGTTTTTGCGCGCTGGCACCATTATCTAAATAAACCAACGGCTTATCATAGACCATTTGCTTTAAGATCGGAAAATCCTCACGCACACGATGAACATCGAATGCCTGCATTGAATTATCACCACCCATGGCTTTGAGGGTCGCCTGCTCGGTCATCAAGCGGTTTCCTTCCATTCTTCGGCGAGGAAACAATGCGCTGGCAACCAGCGGACGATCCGGTCCAATAGGACTGAGCGAACTGTCTCGTCAGAGATTTCTTCGAGTGCATCACCCAAGAATGACTGAACGAGCATGTTCCGCGCTAAAGCCTCGGGAATGCCCCGTGAGCGTAAATAGAACAGCGCCGTATGGTCGAGTTGCCCACTGGTCGCACCGTGCGCACACTGAACATCATCGGCATAAATTTCGAGTTCCGGTTTGATGTCGATCTCGGCGTTGTTCGATAACAACAAAGTTTTCGACAACATCCGGCCATCGGCTTTTTGGGCATCTTTGGCTACGTGAATTTTGCCTTGGAATACGGCACGGCTCTCGTCGTCCAGCACGCCTTTGTAAACCTGCTTACAGGTCGTATTCGGCACCAGCATGTCGACGAGAGATGTATTATCGCAGTGCTCTTTGCCGCGCATTAGATACGCGCCGTTTATCGCAGCATGCGCACCTTGGCCGGATAATTTAACTTTGATTTCTGAGCGCGAAAGTAATCCACCGATCGATAGCGCAAAGCTTTCGTACGTCGCATCTCGCGCAACATCGGCATAAAGCGTCGTTACATGCGTTGCATAGATGGATTCTGCCTGCACCTTATAATGCTTAAAGAATGCACCTGCCGAAACCGTAACCTCGGTGACAGCATTTGCAAAGTATCCACCAACACCGCGGCCATCATGATGCTTGACCAAGGTTGCTTGCGCCCCCTCATCAATCACGATCAAGTTCCGTGGGAAATACGCGACGGCACGGTCGGTCAGCCCACCAATGTAAACGACTTCGAGTGGTCGCGTCAGCACAACGCCCTTGGGTACATGCAATACAAACCCGGAATCCAACATCGCTTCGTTCAAAGACACCATGGCCTCGTCAGCGTCACCAGCAACCTTACCTAATTGTTCTTGGACCCAATCCGCATCGGCATTTAGCGCCGTATCGATGGATCCAAACCGAACACCATTTGGCAATTCGGACAAGTCAGATAAGTCCTCACGCAGACGACCATTGACGAATACCAAGCGTGCGAGTGCATTACCGATACCAGGAATTTGTGAAACCTCTACCTGACCATCAGCATCAGACACTGGGACATACTGAGTATCATCAAGCGGACGCAGCCGGGTGTATTTCCAGCTTTCCAGTTTTGGTGTCGGAACACCGAGCGCATCAAAGCGCGACAGACCAGATGCGCGACGTTCCTGCAACCAGGGAATATCTGCCCCCGGCAGGGACCGTGCAGCATCCACATCAGTCATGAACGGGATGACAGACATTAAGCAGCCTCCCCAACGAAGTCGGCGTAACCATTTTTCTCAAGTTCGTGAGCCAGTTCTTTGCCACCAGTGCGTTGGATTTTACCATTCGCCAAGACGTGAACTTTATCCGGCACGATGTAATCGAGCAGTCGCTGATAGTGCGTGATTACAAGGCTGGAACGCTCGGGCGAGCGAAGCGCATTCACGCCATCGGCTACAATTTTAAGGGCATCGATATCCAGACCACTGTCTGTCTCATCAAGGATCGCAAGCTTGGGTTCCAACACTGCCATTTGCAGCACTTCGTTGCGTTTTTTCTCTCCCCCTGAGAAGCCCACGTTGACGGCACGCTTGAGCATCTCATCGGACATATCCAGCTCTTTGGTCTTCCCGCGAAGCATTTTCATAAATTTGATCGCGTCGAGTTCTTTCTCGCCGTTGTAGCGACGCACAGCGTTCACGGCCTCTTTTAAGAAAGTCGAGTTCGGCACACCGGGTATTTCTACTGGATACTGAAATGCCAAGAAAATGCCCTTACCCGCGCGTTCCTCGGGGTTAAGCTGGGTCAGGTCTTCACCTTCATAAATGATGCGGCCACCTGTGACTTCATAACCCTCACGACCCGCCAACACATAAGAAAGTGTCGACTTACCGGAACCATTCGGTCCCATGATGGCGTGGATTTCACCTGGCTCAATCGTCAGGGACAGACCTTTCAAAATCTCGGTCCCGCCCACGGTGGCATGCAAATCTTTGATCTCTAACATTCGTTTATTCCTAATCAATCGCCGGATTAACCGACGCTTCCTTCAAGTGAAATTCCAACAAGCTTTTGTGCTTCGACTGCAAATTCCATCGGTAACTGCTGCAACACTTCACGGCAGAAACCATTTACGACCAATGCAACTGCCGCTTCTTCAGGGATGCCCCGCTGACGCAGATAAAACAGTTGGTCTTCAGAAATTGTCGATGTCGTTGCTTCGTGTTCGACGATGGCACCTTTGTTGCGACTTTCAATGTACGGCACCGTATGAGCACCGCATTTATCGCCAATCAACAACGAGTCACATTGTGTGTAGTTTCGAGCATCCACAGCCTTTGGCGAAATCTTGACCAAGCCGCGATAGGTCTGGTCTGATTTACCTGCCGAGATCCCCTTGGAAATGATCCGTGACGTCGTGTTCTTACCAATATGGATCATCTTGGTGCCGGTATCAGCTTGCTGCGCGTTGTTGGTAATGGCGATCGAATAAAATTCACCGACAGAGTTATCACCCTGCAAAATACAGCTTGGGTATTTCCATGTGATCGCAGACCCTGTCTCGACTTGGGTCCAGGAAATCTTGGAGTTTTTACCGCGGCATGCGCCCCGTTTGGTCACAAAATTATAAATACCGCCTTTACCGTCCTCATCGCCTGGATACCAGTTCTGAACGGTAGAATATTTGATCTCGGCATCATCCAGCGCGATAAGCTCAACAACCGCAGCATGCAACTGGTTTTCATCACGCATCGGCGCAGTGCAACCTTCGAGGTAGCTGACATATGATCCCTTGTCGGCAATGATTAAGGTCCGCTCAAACTGTCCGGTATTCATCTCATTGATACGGAAGTACGTCGACAGTTCCATCGGGCAACGCACACCAGGTGGAATGTAGACAAATGATCCATCCGTGAACACGGCAGCATTCAAACACGCATGCTTATTGTCCGCCATCGGCACGACAGAGCCCATATATTTTCGAACCAAATCAGGGCAGCGCTCTAGCGCTTCGGAAATCGGGCAAAAAATCACGCCGACTTCTTCGAGTTTTTTCTTAAATGTCGTCGCAACGGAAACACTATCAAAAACGTAATCGACGGCGACGTTCTTAACACCTGCCAGCAATTCCTGCTCGCGAAGGGGAATACCCAATTTTTCATAGGTCTCCAACAGCTTCGGATCGACCTCGTCCAAACTTTGAGGACCATCATCATCGCTCTTTGGCGCTGCATAATAGTGGTAGGCCTGATAATCAATTTGTGGAAAATCGACTTTTGCCCATTTTGGTTCTGGCATTTCCAGCCAACGGCGATACGCCTTCAAGCGGTATTCAAGCAACCACTCAGGCTCTTGTTTCTTGGCAGAGATAAAGCGAACAATATCCTCGTTCAGGCCCATGGGGGCCATTTCAGATTCGATGTCCGTGACAAAGCCGTACTTGTACTTCTCACCGGAAATCGTCTGTACCTGGTCAACTGTTTCAGCTGTCGCTACCATTCTTACTTTCCTTCACTCTCGCCAAAATAGGCTTTTTCGTTCACTTAACCCGCGACCGAGGCGGCATTCGTTACCAACCCTGCCCCGCGCAATTTTTCAACAGCGTTCGATATTGCTGCAATCGCTTGATCAATTTCTTGAGCCGTTGTCATCCGACCGACACACATGCGCACAGAACTGTGTGCATCTAAGTCCGAAAGCCCGATAGCTCTTAGTACATAAGATGGCTCAACAGAGGTGGATGTACATGCAGACCCGCTAGAAATCGCAACATAATCCTTTAGCGCATTCATCAAGGATTCTGAATCAACACCACGGAAGCCGATATTAATATTGCCCATCACACGCTGATTTTGGCTGCCATTCACGAATGTATCCGCGATCCGCTGCTGTAACCCTTTGAGTAATCGGTCGCGCAAATTGCGAATACGGGCAGCCTCTTGGTCTAAATCTTGACTGATAATTTCAGCTGCCTTGCCAAACCCAACCACGAGTGGTGCAGGCAATGTACCAGAGCGCATGGTCCGCTCTTGCCCGCCGCCATCCATTAACGGCTCAAAGCGTACACGGGGTTTTCTGCGCACATAAAGCGCGCCAATTCCCATGGGGCCGTACATTTTATGTCCACTCAGGCTCATCAGATCGATGTTCATCGCCTGGACATCAATCACAATCTTCCCCGTCGCTTGGGCAGCATCGGTATGTAGATACACATTACGATCGCGGCAGATCGCGCCGATTTCAGCAAGAGGCTGTATAACACCAATTTCATTGTTCACGAGCATGACCGACACTAACGCTGTATCGGGCTTAATAGCGGCAGCCACTGTATCAGGATCGACAAGACCGTCTGCATTCACATCTAGCCACGTCACATCGATTTCATGGCGCTGCATGTATTTGATCGATTCAAGAACACATTTATGTTCGGTCTTCAGCGCGACCATGTGGTTTTTGCGGCCTGCAAAGAACCGACCGACACCCTTGATCGCCATGTTGTTGCTCTCGGTTGCGCCTGACGTGAAGATCACCTCACGGGGATCAGCGTTGATCATCGTCGCAATTTGCTGGCGCGCCACTTCGACCGCATCACGTGCTTCCCACCCATAAGAATGAGATGTCGAATGCGGGTTCCCAAATGCCTGCGTGAAAAACGGCGTCATGGCGTCCATCACACGTTCATCAACAGGGGTCGTCGCTTGGTAATCTAAATAAATTGGGCGGGCCTCAGTATTCGTCATGCCGCCACCTCTGATGCCGTCCGGGCGCGCAATGCACGCCATGCATCAATGAATGCACCGACATCTGACGGATCATTGGCCCAACCCAGGGACATTCTGATCGTTTGCCCGGCGTCTTCATCCGACAAACCCATGGCACGAAGCACATGGCTGGGCTCAACCTTGCCAGACGAGCATGCGGACCCCGCACTAATCGCAATACCTGCCAGATCAAACGCCATCACTTGAGTTTCAGCAGACACACCGCGCATACCGATGCAGGATGTGTTCGCTAAGCGTGATACGCCTTGCCCATAAAAGACTGCATCCCCCGCAAGCGCGATTTCAATGCCATCACGCATATCAGCAAGGGCTTGGAAGTCATCAAATTCTGCAAGGGCAGCTTCGGCAGCGCCACCAAATCCGGCAATGCCGATGACGTTCTCAGTACCCGCACGACGGCGACGCTCCTGACCGCCACCTTTGACCAACGGCTCAAACGGCACCCCATCACGAACGATGATTGCGCCGATACCTTGCGGACCACCCAGCTTATGTGCGCTCAAAGAAATCGCGTCAGAGACTCGAACAATTGGCGCTAAATCAATTTTGCCCGCAGCTTGGATCGCATCAACATGAAGCTTTGCATCAAATTCACGAACGATTTCAGCAACTGCTTGAATCGGCTGGATAACACCCGTTTCATTATTCGCTGCCATAACTGATAAAAGTGTCCGGCCATCTAAGCCTGAAACAACCTCGCGCAGGGCATTAAGATCAATCACTCCATCGGCATCGACCGGTACAATCATTGCGTTCGGGACGGCATCCAGCACTGATGCATGCTCTACCGATGTCGTCACGATGTTATTCGCAGCTATCCCATGCAAAAGGGTGTTATTCGCTTCGGAACCGCCGGACGTGAAAATAACGTTCGCAGGCGCGCAAGCTGCAAGGGCCGCTACATGTTCGCGAGCGTCTTCAACGATACGTCTTTGCGCTTGTCCGAAACCGTGCACAGACGACGGATTGCCAGGCGCGTCCATTGCGCACAGCATCGCCCCTTTCGCTTCTGGTCGAAGCGGCGTGGTCGCATTGTTATCGAGGTAGAAACCGTCGCGCATCAACGTTATTCCAAAACCAACTGACGTATTATTCGCCGGCGACCATTTGCTGATCACGGCCCATGGCATACAACATGCCACTAGCACCCAACACTTTGCGGTCGACCACATCTTCAAGAGAGACCGAACTCAGGAACAGATAGATTTGGTTCCCCAACTCTTCCCACAAATCATGGGTCAAACATCGTTGCTGCCGACCATGACAACCGGATGGGCTACCTGGCGTACAACGCGTCGCCTTGATCGTCTCATCAACAGCCATGATCACATCAGCGACACGGATTTCAGACGATTCACGGGCCAGCAAATATCCACCACCTGGACCCCGGACACTGTTAACCAATTGCCCACGACGCAGTCTGCCGAAAAGCTGCTCTAGATAGGACAGAGAGATTTCCTGGCGATCAGCAACGTCTGCCAACGCAATGGGCTGACCATTAGAGTGTGTAGCCAAATCAACCAACGCCATGACCGCGTAGCGCCCTTTGGTACTTAGTTTCATTCTTCTACTCCTTGTTACGGCCGGTTCGCGTTTATGCTACCGAAGATTGGCGACCCGGCTCGGAATTGCCGCCCTCGTCATCATCATCCTTTGAGCGGGAAGTTTTTTCCTGCTCAAGTTCATCAATTCGTTTTTGCATTTCCGTCATTTGGTTGCGCATTTGATCCAGAATTTGCTGGACTGGATCTGGTACACCCTCAGGTGACGTTGCATAAGCGCGGAATTCACCAGTTTTTGATTTGTCCCGCGGCATGATCACTTTTGCAGGAATACCAACAGCTGTCATACAGGCTGGGATATCGGTTGTTACAACCGCGTTCGCGCCTACGCGTGCATGCTCGCCCACAACGATGGGACCAAGAATCTGCGCGCCCGAGCCTACAATCACACCATTGCCCAATGTCGGATGTCGCTTGGTACCGACCTGCGCTGCACTATCAACACTGGGGGCCACCCCACCAAGTGTCACATCGTGGTACAACGTCACGTTGTCACCAATTTCAGCGGTTTCGCCAACAACGACGCCCGTACCATGATCAATAACAAAACAGCAACCGATTGTCGCACCCGGATGGATTTCGATACCCGTCAAAATCCTGCCGATCTGAGAAATAAACCGAGCGATAAAACGCAGATTTTGGCGCCAAAGCCAATTTGAGATGCGATAAAATACGATCGCATGGAAGCCTTGGTATAGAATTGCCACTTCAAGACGCGAGCGTGCAGCGGGGTCGCGTTCGAGAAATGCGTCCAGATCTGCCTTTAATCGCTTGAAAACCATCACATTATCTTTATGTTCTCACGGTTTTGATCGCCCACGGGCAATAAGACCGTATGTTTTTACTAATCTTATCGTTTATATAATAAACCCGACTAAATTGGTCAACTATTTTGCCCACGTTTTATTGAGATATTCTATTCATTCTTCGGATTAACCAACTAAATTACTCGGCAATTGCCGCCGATCGCTTACAGGAGTCTAATTTCGTATGCCTGACGTCATTTTTAACGGCCCAGACGGTCGCCTCGAAGGACGATACCAGCACGCAAAGACTGATGATGCACCGGTGGCACTGATTCTTCATCCACATCCGCAGCATGGCGGAACGATGAACAATCGGGTGGTTTATTCGCTCTACCACAGCTTTGTACGCCGCGGTTTTTCAACGCTGCGCTTCAATTTCCGAGGTGTTGGACGCTCTCAAGGCGAATTCGATGACGGTCTTGGCGAATTAAGCGATGCCGCCGCAGCCCTTGATTGGATGCAAGGCCACAATCCCAACGCAACGGGCTGTTGGATTGCAGGGTTTTCGTTCGGTGCGTGGATTTCAATGCAACTGATGATGCGCCGTCCTGAAATTAACGGCTTTATTTCAATAGCCACCCCTTCCAGCATTCATGACTTTTCGTTTTTGGCGCCCTGCCCTTCCAGCGGATTAATGGTTCACGGTGACAGTGACGATATCATCCCTGAAGAGGCAACCGCCAAACTGGCAGACAAGCTGGATAAGCAGAAGAACATCAGCATCGATTACAAAGTCATCAAAGGCTGCGATCATTTCTTCAGAAACAGCCTTGAAGACATGGAAAAGCACGTCGAGAAATATCTCGATACCAATCTTTGAGCGATATTCTTTAGATCTAGGCTAAGGAAAATTGAGGATGCCGCCCCTTTGAGGGGTTGGCACGCCTGTTGTCGTCGGCAAACTGAGCGGCAATCCTTTTTCCGACCGTACGGCCAAGAATGCAAAGGCCTGAGCCTCTATTGCGTCGCCGTTCCAACCAACACTTTCAACCGGCTCAATCGGGCAGTGTAGCAGCATCCTAAGTCCTGCCATGATGGCAGGATTATGCCGACCCCCGCCGCTAACAAGCCAACGTAGGGGCGGCGACGGAAGAAGATTAGCCCCAAGCTTTACAGACATTGCTGTAAACGCCACCAACGTGGCGGCCCCATCCTCGACCGACAAACCATCAACAGAGGATCGGTCAAAATGATCACGATCCAACGACTTTGGATACGGCGCTTCAAAATAAGGATCATCAAGCAACATATTGAGTACGTGCTGATCAACTTTGCCATTACGCGCCAACGTGCCGTCTTTATCCATCGCAGCACCTGTGTGCTCGTGCACCCAATCGTCAATCAGGGCACTTGCAGGACCCGTATCAAAGGCAATCACTGCACCATCCGCACTTATCCAACTCAGATTGCCAACGCCGCCTAAATTCAGCACGCACAGAGGTGTATCGAGTTTCCTTGCAAGGGCAGCATGGAATAGCGGCGCAAACGGCGCCCCTTCACCGCCTGCGGCAACGTCGGCTGATCTAAAATCACTCACGACAGGAACGCCAAGACGGACCGCAAGACGCTTGCCGTCGCCAAGTTGGCACGTCACGCCATTTTTAGGATCGTGGAACACGGTCTGGCCATGGAAACCGATGACGCCAACCGTTGATAAATTAATATTTGCGCGTTTCGCGAAATCTTCGACGGCTTCGGCATGAGAATCCGTGATATCGTCGATCATTTCCTGCAAGTCGGGGCCAGCGACGGGCACGTGTCCAATCACACCCTGCAATGCGGTACGAAGGAGTTCAGTATAGGGGTATGATGCAAATGCCCCAAACTTGCGAACCGACTTTCCATCCGTTTCAATCAGCGCAACATCAATACCATCCATCGATGTGCCGCTCATCAATCCGATCGCGGTTGTCCATTTAGGATCATCACCAACTTGATTTGATCGCGCGGAAACATTGTCTGTATCACTCTGCATGTGCTAATGATCCGCGCCCCCAACAAGAACGGCAAGCGAAATTCATGACCGACTATAAATCCGAATTTATTCAACGCGTAACTGAGCGGCAGTACTTACATCAGTGCACAGATCTAGAAGCATTAGATGCCGAAGCTCAAAAGCGGCCTCTTACCGCATATATCGGTTTCGATTGCACCGCGCCAAGCCTGCATGCCGGATCGTTGGTTTCAATCATGTTGCTCCGCTTGTTTCAACAAAGTGGTCACAAACCAATTGTCTTGATGGGAGGTGGCACCACGCGGGTTGGTGATCCATCTGGCAAAGACGAATCGCGCAAGTTACTTGATGATCAGGCGATTGCCGCAAACATGGCTGGCATCAAATCGGTGTTTGAAAAGTTTTTAACGTTCGGCGATGGCCCGACTGACGCTGTTATGGTCAATAATGCAGATTGGTTGGATAAGCTAAACTACATCGAATTTTTGCGGGATTACGGGCCGCACTTCACGATCAATCGTATGATGACATTCGACAGTGTCAAATTACGGCTGGAACGAGAACAGCCACTGACGTTCCTGGAATTCAACTACATGATTCTTCAGGCCTATGACTTTGTCGAATTGGCGAGACGACATAGTTGCGATTTGCAGATGGGCGGCTCCGATCAATGGGGTAACATTATCAATGGGGTGGAATTGGGTCGGCGCACCGCTAACAAGCATTTGTTCGGTTTGACGACCCCGTTATTGACCACCGCATCTGGCGCCAAGATGGGCAAGACGGCTGACGGCGCGGTATGGCTTAATGCAGACCAACTCAGCCCCTACGATTACTGGCAATATTGGCGAAACAGCGAAGATGCTGATGTCGGCAAATTTTTGCGCTTGTTTACGGAACTTTCCATTTCTGAAATCGAAAAACTCGAAAGCCTCGAAGGCGCCGAAATTAACGATGCCAAGAAGATTCTAGCGGATGCGATCACCACCCTTTGCCATGGCAGTGACGCTGCTAATAACGCACGTGAGACAGCCGAAACGACATTTGAACAAGGCGGCCAAGGCAAAGACTTGCCAAGAATCGAAGTGCCCACCGCATCGCTGAATGACGGCATTGGTATTTTATCGTTATTCGCCCAGGCAGGCCTGGGATCGTCCAACAGTGAAGTTCGACGATTAATCAGAGGCGGAGGCGCAAAAATAAACGATGTCGCCGTATCGGATGAGAACCTCGTCCTTACAACATCCGACCTGAACGCCGATGGTGTGATCAAGCTATCGGCGGGGAAAAAGCGTCACGCGCTGGTGCAGCCCATCTAAAACAGCTTATTAGGCTATTGAAACAATGCCCCCTCTCCGGGGTTTGCAGGCTGATTGAACTCAACCGCACCATCTTGATTAGGTAGCGCGCCAAACAAGTTGCGTAAGATACCCGGGGTTAATGCAGAAAGCGGATTAACACTCATTTTGGGGTCTTCTATGGGGCCTGTAATAGAGAAGCTGGCTGCAAAAACACCGCCACCGTCTTCTGTTCCTACCAGCAGATTGCCAAGCAATGGAATTTTTCCAAGCAAAGAATTTACCGCATATGCAGGAACAACAGTTCCTTGGATATTCAGAACGTCTGCATGTGTATAAATATTCCCAGAAGCTGTGAACCCAATGGATGTGCCTGTTGCCTTGGCGCCATTAATCGTTATCTCTCCCTCGCGATGCGTAAAAGGAATAGACAACTCGTTGAAGTTTAACCCTTCGCCGGTCATTGCATCCACGATGCCTGTTAATGCCATGATCGACAGTACGCGAGTTAAAATCGGTGCATTCCGAACCCGGTAATTCGTGACCTTAACCGTGCCTCTGAGTGGTTGGTCTGGTGCTGCATCATCGTATCTTCCTTGGACGCTCAATTTTCCGCCATGCATATTGTCAAAAATTTCCAAGAAACGCAGCACATCGCCAGCATTTTCAGCTGTTACAGACATCATGCGATTGCCGGTATCATCGGGAAGAATGTTCACATCAAAATTGGTTTGGCCATTGATCTTGGAGTCGAATAGGACGGTACGCCAAATATCCTGCCGATGAGCAAAGGTGCCTGAAACATCAGTCATAAACCGCTGTTTATCTACCCATACCTTGTCCAGTTCGATGGCAACGGTCAGATCGGGAAGCGACATGCTTTCTCGACCCGGGCGATCATTGAACATCCGGTCCCATAGCGGGGTGATATCAATTTCACTACCTCTTAGGCCGAGTTCCCATCCGCCATCTGGTCGAGAGATCACTGCGCCTGACACATTCGTTCGGTCGAGAAGAACTTGTTTTAAATTGATCCGCTCAAGTCCAAGGCCAGCTGGTGCATATTTAATATCACCCTCAACAAGTAGATCCCCCGCGTTAACTTCAAATGAGGGGACGCTTTTGACCAAGCCATTCTCTATTAAAATAGTGACCGCCGCCCAACCAGAATCTCCGGAAGCCTTGCGCCAATCAATCATCGGCAATTTCATTTCTGCACGCACAAGATCAGCTTCGATCTCGACACGGCCAGAGCGCTCATCGAACATTGTATAGCGAATAGTGGTATCAACGC
The DNA here is from genome assembly GCA_002389175.1 of Rhodospirillaceae bacterium UBA4479. GTDB lineage: Bacteria > Pseudomonadota > Alphaproteobacteria > Rhodospirillales > Casp-alpha2 > UBA4479. The sequence goes on from DGNZ01000109.1 coordinate 18,777, forward strand.
CGCCCTGCACGATATCATCCGTCAGCGAAGACACATCCACGCCAATTGATTTTATTTTCTCCACGTCATCAATACTGGCGCCAATTTCATACTGTGCCCGGAATGGCGCCTTATCGTCGAAATTCTCAGTCCACTTCAGATTAATTGGCAAATCGGTCATCAAGGCGACGCCGACAACATCCATTTTTGTTTTATCAACGGTAAGCGTTAAATCGCCTTGGGTGACGTCCTTATCGAAAACAACGTCCTGCATGGATACGGCTTTTAAGTCCGCATGCGCATGTACATCGACGTCATCAATCGACAAATCTTTGGCAAGCAAGAAGCGCAACTTCACATCAACAACAGCGTCCCCTGCCGTCAAAGTGGGGTCTATCCCCATCTCTTTGGCGAAACCAAGTGGCTGATTATCGATATATTTAAGTGCATCTGGCACTTTGGCGCTAACCTGCATCTCTAAGTCGGCATATTGATCAATTTCTTGCAGTCCCGAGATATGCATCGTGCCGGAATGTACGGTCAAATTTTCGCTGCTACCGCGATCAACCGCGATATCAAAAGTATCAGCATCGAATGCCATCAAAGCCGCCACGTCTTTGACTTCAGGCATACCCGGCAAATAACTTACAGTTACCCCATCGGCTGCCATCGTCCCATCCAAAGTAATGACGCTCAGCGATTCATCAGCACCGACATTAAACTCAAACTCAGCGTCCGCATGATGCAGCATTCCGTTTTTCATGTGGCCAGTGATCCAAGTGTATGCATCCGTGCCCAGGGATTTCGGCCAAAACTCCGGCACTTGATCCACGGGTACATTCACGAGTTTTCCCATGCCCACAATGTGATGACCACCGTCTTTGCCCTTTGTGATTTCGCTCGATATAGAAAGCGACGTATCTCCACTGGAAACAGTGAACTCACCAACTTTGACCTGTTCTGTTTTCAGGCCAAAGCTTCCCACTATTTTGGCGCCATCGATCTTAAACGTGTGATCAATAGGTGCAGGGATTGTAATTTTGGTCGCATCCTTAAGATCGATATCCGCATGATCGATCTGAATAATCCCGGTACTGCCATTGTATAGACCCCGGGCGCTGACACTCTCTGTCTCTAGTGCAGCCTGGCCATCAATTGGAATTCTAATCAAACCTTGTGTGCCGGTAACATTGAAGCCAACCGTTTCGATGCCTCGGTCCAGATCAAAGCCAATCAAGACAGTCCCACTAAGTGGTATTTCGATTGCCTTGAGAGGATCTAATTCGGTCAACAAAGAAGAAAATGATGACGGCAAAATATCACCAAAGGACACAGTTGTATCGACACGTCGCTTCTCAGATTGGAATGACCCCGTAATTCTTAGATCAGCAACTTTGTTATCAATTTCCAGAAGCAAGGAACCTTCTGCTAACAAGCCATGAGGGGCCCGATCTAATCGCAGATAGCCGACCGGCGCATCCCAGACACGTCCGATGGCCATATCTTCGTATGTCATGATCACACCCGTGACTTTGACCGTATTCAGATAACTCATCGGTGAGTCAGGCTCAGGTTTGCGCATCAACCAACTGACAAGCCCCGTTGCGAAACGTTCAGAGGCATCGCCTTCTTCAGCTACAAGTTCTACACCGAATTCACCTCGCGCATTTCTGCGCACGCGAATTTCAGGGCCCAACAGCTCTATGTATTCAGGGGCCAAAACCCCACGTATGAGGGCACGTCCACTAAGGGATAAGGACAACTCTGGGATTCGAGCGACCGCATCACCATCTTCACCAACAGCACGAACATTTTTTACGCGGATTTCCAGCGCACGATCCCAGCCAGCCCATGTCAGTGTTGTATCTTCGATCGCAAGACGGAAATTTTTGTGATTGCTGTTAAGCGCTTGCTCAACATATGGCGTCAGAAACGAGAGCGATACAGGGCCTTTATGAAACTGCCATGCAATCAGCAACAATATAATTGCGAGACCGGCGCCAAGGCCGCCTAATAACTGAACACAAGTCCTAAGAGTTCTTCTGACCAAATCAATACTCTAAACATGCAAACAATCGCTGGTGATTGGTTGTAATTTCCAAGCAATAGCTAAACACTATGCATAAAGGCCGCTTAACGGGCAGTAAACATCACAATTATGGCATTTCTTGGTGATAAATTTTGGGCGCACGCCCATTTTCCAGCGCCCGGCGACAAAGAGTCTGCTGAGAGAGGCATAGATTCGTTCGCCGACACGGCAGAAAGCCTCGTCGATACAGACGATGCTGAGATCTTACCCATCAACAAATTCGCCCATGAAATGGTGGCGGCAGACGATGGTAATTCGCTGTTGCGGGCTGTTTTCGGCAATAGCCCGTTCCTGACACAGTGTATCTTGCAAGACTTAACTTGGTTTCGCCATCTGATCGAAGCTGGCTCAGATGTCGTCGCGGATGAAATCATCCAATCTATACGAAATCTGAAAAGTCAGGATTTAGATGAAGTCGCAATAATGCGAGAGTTACGCATCGCCAAGCGGCGCATCGCCCTGACCATCGCATTAGCCGACATTGGTGGTGTATGGGCGTGGCCAAATGTAACCGCCAGTTTGTCACTGTTTGCCGAAGAAGCGATTGGGGTTGCATGCGCGTTTGTTGTTAAAAAGTGCGCCGCACGTGGGGGCTTTAAATTAGAATCCGAAGATACGCCGGAAAAAGGCTCAGGTTATTTCGTGCTCGCAATGGGTAAACTTGGGGCTCGAGAACTCAACTACTCAAGCGACATTGATCTGATTTGCCTGTTTGATCCCGACCGTATTGTCACGAATGACTATGACGGGTTGCAGCAGCACGCAATCCGAATGACCCGCTCTCTTGCTCGTATTTTGGATGAACGCACTAAAGATGGATACGTGTTCAGGGTCGATCTCAGGCTCCGCCCCGACCCAGCATCCACGCCGCTGGCAATATCTGTTTTAGCCGCGGAAACATACTATGAAAGTCTAGGGCAAAACTGGGAACGCGCCGCAATGATAAAAGCCCGTGTGGTTGCCGGGGATGTTGAAAGTGGCCGAATATTTTTAGAAAACCTTCGCCCATTTGTTTGGCGCAAAAGCCTCGATTTTGCCGCCATCGAAGACATCCATTCGATAAAGCGACAAATCCATGCCCACAAAGGCGGCGGCGAAATTGCTGTCGAAGGGCATGACATTAAGACTGGCCGCGGTGGCATCCGTGAAATTGAGTTCTTCGCACAAACCCAGCAATTGATTTGGGGCGGGCGTGAAATAACACTTCGCACACGTCGAACAATAGAAGCTATCGATGTGCTTGTTGAACTCGGACAAGTCACCCGTGACGTCGCCGAGGCTCTCGAGAAAGCGTATGGATTTCTCCGCAACCTAGAGCATCGCCTACAGATGCGAAACGACGAGCAAACTCAAAAACTACCAGATTCATCAGCAGATATTTCGGCCCTGGCAATTTTCTTAGGCTATCAGACAGGCGATGAGTTCAGGGCTGATCTTGTTCATCATTTATCGACAGTCCAACATCATTACGGTGAACTGTTTGGGGCCGCTCCGTCACTCAGCGCCAATAGTGAAATTCGCGGCAGCCTCTCCTTCACCGGTGCAGAAAGCGACACCGATACGCTTGAAACAATTCGTAGGCTCGGTTTTCAAGAACCAACCCGGATTGATAGTGCTATTCGGGCATGGCATCACGGCCGGGTCCGTGCAACGCGATCCACGCGTGCCCGTGAACTGTTAACGGAACTGACTCCGACAATTTTGTCTGAGATCGCCAAACAAGCTGACCCTGATGCCACTTTCGGTCGTTTTGATGATTTCCTATCCGGCTTGCCCGCTGGGGTTCAGCTGTTTTCAATGTTCCAAGCCTTCCCACGAATACTGGGACTGATTGCTGAAATCATGGGCGAAGCGCCTCGGCTTGCCAGTCATTTGGGGCGTCGGCCTAATCTACTCGACAGCGTATTGAGTGCAGATTTCTACGATCCACTCGGCAGCATTGATGAACTCGAATTGGAATGCCGGGATTTGCTCAACGATGCCCAATTTTTCGAAGACATCTTGGACGCAATGCGGCTTTGGAACGGTGACAAAAGATTTCAGATTGGCATTCAATTACTCCGTAAAACATTGGCACCCCGGGATGCCGCACGTCACTTCAGCGATGTGGCTGAAACAGCACTTAAGGTTCTTGTTCCTTTCGTCATAGAAGAGTTCGAGAAAAAGCATGGGCGCGTTGCAAATGGCCGGTTCTGCATTCTCGCACTTGGCAAACTGGGGTCTCGCGAACTGACGCCGGCAAGCGACCTGGATCTGATATTCATTTATGATTGTGATGACCTGGGTGGTGAATCTGATGGGCCGAAATCACTTGCAGTATCGCAGTACTATGGTCGGTTGGGACAACGGATCATTAGCGCGATTATGTCTAGAACGGCCGAGGGGACATTATACGATGCCGATTTGCGCCTCAGGCCCAGCGGCAACAAAGGTCCGATCTCGACATCGCTAGAGGGTTTCAAAAAATACTATGACGAGTCCGCTTGGACATGGGAGCACATGACCATGGTCCGGACCCGCACTGTATTTGATACAGGTGATCTAGGTACTGAGGTTGAACAAATCATCAATCGACTTTTACGCACTCATCGTGATGCACAAACGATTGCATCGGATGTAGCCAACATGCGCGCGCGCATCCAAAAGCAGTACCCTACGCAATGCGCATGGGCGATTAAACAAATTCCAGGGGGGCTTGTGGATGTAGATTTCATCGCCCAGTACCTGGTCCTGGTTCACGGAGCAAAATCGCCAGAGATAATGAAAGAAATGTCTCATGAGATCATCGAAGCTGCAGCAAAGCTTGAAATCATTGCCGAAGATGACGGTAGCGCACTCATAGAAGCAGCTCATCTCTATCAGCAATTATCAACATTTCTCTCGCTGGTAATCGAAGGTGACCTAAATGATGATCGCGTCGCACAGTTTAGCCCCGCGCTCAAAAGGGATCTGACAGAAATAACCGATTCAGAAAATTTTGATGCATTAGAAAAACGACTGGTGGACACCGAGGGAAGCACACGCCATATCTTCGAGAGGGTTGTGGGTCCCGTCGGTGATGCGCCCGTCATCTCTGATGAAGAGTTCCCGGATATGGATTGAGTGGGCGTAAGCCCAATTTAAAATGGAGACGTTTGATGCTTGATGTTGGCGATACCATCCCAGATTTCGATTTACCGACGAACGGTGGCAACAGCCTGAGCCGTAAAGACTTAAGGGGTAAAACCGTCGTCATGTATTTTTATCCCAAAGACATGACCCCCGGCTGCACCACCGAAGCACAAGAATTTCGTGATCACATCAAAGCTTTTGTGAAAGCTGGAGCCACAATCGTTGGCGTCTCCAAAGATAGCATCAAACGACATGACAATTTTGTCGCCAAGCAGGAACTTCCGTTCCAACTGTTGTCCGATGAAGATGGCACATTGTGCGAAGACTTCGGCGTCTGGCTTGAAAAAAGCATGTATGGCAAAAAATACATGGGCATTCAGCGTGCAACTTTTGTGATCGATGGCAAAGGCAAAATTCTGCACGTCTGGCCCAAAGTAAAAGTCAAAGGCCATGTTGAGGAAGTATTGGGCGTTGTTCAGGCTTTGTAAGCGACTTAGGTCTCTGCCCTAATATCTTTTACTCGACTCACACTCCGCTGGCGTAATTGGCAAAACCAGATTTATCGTCCGGTTTCATATTAGTGTGGGTCTGCTATGCTGCGATTCTGACTGGGGCAAAGATGTGCAACACGACGCAGCAATTAGTGCTTCATCGAAAGCTGACAACGGCTCCAATACGTTGAGCGAGAATCAACCCAGTTCTTCAATTGATTTGGATAGAACTCGTCAGCAACTCGGCCTCAGTGATGATTTTATTTTCACTCTCCTAGTAGATTTCAACGAGAAGTATGAAACTTTCGAGGAAACATTGAGGGGGCTTCTTCAACAAGACGATTACAAAGAAGCACGAATTTATGTCCATACGCTGGCAGGATTAACAGGCACGCTTGCTGCGGATGAGCATCATGAACGAGCCAGAAGGCTGGAGGCTTCTCTGGCAGTTTCGGACGTTGATATCGATATCTCAGCCATTGTGGAATCTCACAATAGACTCAGAAGTCATATTTCAGCGATAACTGGCCGATGAATAATATTAAAACTTCCGCGCCAGCCCCTAAAAATACAGGTAATTCAAAGTGACGCTTCCTGATTCGAAACCAAAAATACTTGTCGTTGATGATGAGCCCATCAATGTGGACGTCTTGGGCGGTGTACTCTCATCCCTTGGTGAAATCATCACGGCCAATAGTGGTCGCGCTGCCATTGAGATTTGTGAAACGAATAAGCCCGATATCGTTTTGCTAGACGTTATGATGCCACAGATGGACGGCTATGAGGTTTGTGCAGCACTCAAAGCCAACGATGGCACCCGCGATATCCCTGTAATATTTGTAACCGCGCTCGCCGACGAGACCGACGAAGCACGGGGCATAGAAATGGGGGCTATCGATTATCTCACCAAACCCGTTAACGCGATCATCGCCATAGCACGCGTCCGAAATCACCTAGAGCTTAAAAAATACCGCGACTACTTAACCAAAATTGCTTTTATCGATGGCTTAACTGGCATCCCAAACAGGCGCCGGTTCGAAGAACACTTTGCCGCTGAATGGCAGCGTGCACGGCGAGCTGAAACAACAATGTCTCTTATCCTCATGGATATCGATCAGTTCAAAATCTACAATGACACATATGGCCATCAATCTGGCGACTCTTGTCTTACTCTTGTGGGGCAAGCTCTCGCCAAATCCACGCAACGCCCCGGTGACATGGTCGCCCGCTATGGTGGCGAGGAGTTCGTCGCTGTCTTGCCAGACACAGGCAAAGACGGCGTGATTAAAATGGCACAAACAATTCAAAAGAATGTTGCTGCCCTGCAAATCCCTCACGAAGGATCATCAGCTTCTGATTTTGTCACATTCAGCATGGGGCTCGTAACCTGGAAAATCACAGGTGAAAACGAACCTAAAATGATGGTAGAGGCCGCCGACAAGGCATTGTATCAAGCCAAGGAAGATGGCCGAAATCGTTACCTATTATCTCCCACCGATTGACACGTTCGGACTGAGCGCGTCATGCTATCGTAGTTTTAATACGTGGAGGTAATGTGACAAAACTCTTAGTCATCGAAGACGAGCCTATTGTTTTAGAAATGCTCTCGCATGCCTTATCCTCTGCTGGTTATGAACTCATTGTTGCCAGCGATGGCGAAGAAGGTTTAGCACAGGCGATCAAGAGCAAACCCGATCTTGTTATCACAGACATGAGTTTACCAAAAATGACAGGCTGGGATTTGATCAAGCAGATCCGCAGTGATCCCAACATCGGAAAAACCCCGGTGATTGCCCTTACGGCTCATGCCACATCAGAGGACCGCGTCGCCGCCTACGAGGCAGGGGTTTCTGCATACGAGTCAAAACCACTAGACATTAAAAAATTGCTCTCACGAATAAACGACATCGTCGGCGGGTGATTTCATGCGGCCAAGGCTTTGCCAGCCCTGCTCAGTCCTATACCCTTTTGGGAACCATTGATCTCGATATCAATTACGGGAGGCTCACCTCATGAGCGAAGAAACCAGCGAAAAAGCGCCAAAAAAATCCAAATCTGGCGGCAAGAAGCGCAAAAAAGCAAAAACAGGTAAAGCGACAAAGATTGTCATCATCGCAGCCGGTGCGCTTATTTTCGTTAGCGCGACGGGCGTTTTGAGTTTTTACATGGGCTGGCTACATTCGATTATGGGTTGGGAACAGCCCCAGACCGTCGCCAAGTTAGACCTTGGTGAGCCTATTCTTCATCCCTTCCCCGAAATTCGAACAGATTTAAAAACGGGGGTCTGCAAGGCACCTTTTATGCGTGCCGTCATCCATATCCAGCTTTTCCCCGATGACTTAGACCAATTGGTAAAACAAGAAGCGCAGGTTCACGACGCAATACTGACGCATCTTCGAGAACAAGAACGCCAGCACGTGGTCGGCAAAGAGGGATCAGAGCGGCTAAGGTTTGAGTTGGTTCAAGTCATTAACAATCAAATCCACCCTGCAAAAATACACACGATTTATTTTAAGGAATTGATCGTTCAGTAGCGCGCTGCTGCACTACCCAGCTATGTCTTGGGTGTCCTTAATTTTTGAGGCAAGGGCCGCTTCTAAGAACGCGTCGATATCGCCGTCAAGAACGGCACCTGTGTTCGACGTCTCGACCTCGGTCCTGAGATCTTTGACCATCTGATACGGCTGCAGCACATAAGAGCGAATTTGATGCCCCCAGCCGATATCGGTTTTGGTATCTTCAGTCGCTTGTGCGGCATCTTCGCGGCGCTTCAATTCCATTTCGTACAAACGTGCTCGCAACATAGTCATGGCCTGTGCGCGGTTCTTATGCTGCGACCGATCATTTTGACACTGTACCACGATACCAGATGGTCCGTGCGTGATGCGGATAGCACTTTCAGTCTTGTTAACGTGCTGACCACCCGCGCCAGATGCACGGTAAGTATCGACACGGAGATCTTTTTCGTCGATTTCTACATCAATGTTGTCATCGATCACCGGGGAGATCCAAGCAGATGCAAAACTTGTATGCCGCCGGGCTGATGAGTCATAGGGCGAGATGCGCACTAACCTGTGCACGCCACTTTCGGTTTTGAGCCAGCCGTATGCATTCTCGCCAGAAATTCGGATTGTCGCAGATTTGATGCCCGCTTCCTCGCCAGCACTTTCCTCAAGCCACTCAACCTTCATCCCATGCTGCTCCGCCCAACGGGTATACATCCGAAGCAACATTTCGGCCCAGTCCTGGGCCTCGGTGCCGCCCGCGCCCGCCTGAACCTGCATGAAGCAATCGTTCTCGTCGGCTTCGCCGGACAACAGTGTCTTTAGTTGTGCTTTGCGTGCAAGGGTTAGCAGATCATTCATCGTCGCCTCGGCTTCCGCGAGCACATCTGCATCGTCTTCGGCCTCGGCGAGATCAATCAACTCCGTTGTATCGCTCAGATCGCCGAACAACGTATCGACTTCTTTGATACCCGTTTCCAGCTTGGTGCGTTCGCGCATCAATGCCTGCGCTTTTTCGGGATCGTCCCAAAGTTCAGGGCTTTCAGAGAGCGCGTTCAATTCTTCTAGTCTGAGGACAGCCTGATCGTAGTCAAAGATGCCTCCTCAGCAGTTCTGCAGACTGCTTGATCTCATCGGCCATGGACAACATTTCGGCGCGCATCTTTATCCCCTACTTCGTTCAACACTGGATATGTAGCCGTGCAATGGTGTTCTCTCAAGCCACGATGTGTTCGTAACATGATCTATCGACAAAATTAATTGCCCAATTCACCAAATGCGCAATAATTCCATATGGAAATTGATATTGCGACATTAGGCGTATTTATTTTGGCCTCGGTGGCACTCTATATCTCGCCTGGGCCGGATATGATTTATGTTGCGTCCCGGTCCATTGGCCAGGGACGACGGGCCGGTATCGTATCATGCTTTGGCGTTCAAACCGGGTTGATCATACATATGCTGGCGGCCTCATTCGGTCTCGCGGCGCTGTTGGCCGAATTTCCATCAGCGTTCGAGATCATTCGATGGCTAGGCATTGGATACCTGGTCTACATGGGTGTTCGTACGATGACGGACAGAAACAGCGCCTTTGAACTCGACGCTCAAAAGTCGGCAGCATGGTCGGATCAAAAGCTATATCTGCAGGGATTGTTTGTGAACTTACTCAATCCAAAAATCGCGATATTCTTTTTGGCGTTCTTGCCACAATTTACAGACCCAGCGATGGGGGACCTAAGTACCCAGATGTTGTTCTATGGTGTGGTCTTTAACCTAGGCGGATTCCCGTGGATTTTGTTTATGGCCGTCTTATTTGGTGCCGCCGGGAATTGGCTGTCTGAAAGACCAAAAATGATCACTTTGCAACGCTGGATTACAGGATCATCGCTGATTGGGCTTGCCGTTTTCATGGCACTTCAAGACGCCTCACAACGTCGCTAGTACAAACCGCCTGTACCTGTTGAAGGTGCGGCCAAGAAACCGCCTTCGCCACTACCATCGCTCCACGTTTCACCCTCAATGACACTGGCACTGGTCGAGGGCTGTGTTCCGTCTTTAAATGCTTCTAGGATCACGTTCTTATCACCCGGGCGTGCCAGCACCCCGGTATTTGAATCGACCCTGACCAATCTGATACCCGGTGGTGTTCGGAACGGGGTTGCCGGCTGGTCCGCAAGAGCCCCTGCCATAAAATCGCGAAAGATCGGAGCCGCAACCGAAGACCCTGTCTCACGTCGGCCTAATGGCAACGGATCATCGAAACCGACAAATACACCCACCGCTAGATCAGGAGAGAACCCAACAAACCAAGTATCTCGCTCCTCGTTTGTTGTGCCTGTTTTCCCTGCCAACGGTTTACCAACGGCAGAAACGCGGCGGCCGGTGCCCCGTTCAACCACGCCCTTGAGCATGTTCACCACTTGGAATGCACTGGCTGGATCTGTCACTTGGGCCCGAGTATCAGGGATACGGGGAACACGTTGATCTTCCCATTGATCAACCCGACAATTTTCACAATTTCGGTCATCATGCTTGAAAACGGGGCGGCCCAAACGATCTTGAATACGATCAATAAAGGTCGGCGTTATGCGTTTGCCACCGTTAACCAGCATGGCATAGGCCGTGGTCATACGGATCAATGTGGTTTCCTTGGCACCCAGGGACATCGCCAAAGTTTCAGGCAAATCATCAACGATATCGAACCGCTCGGCGTATTCCGCGACCCGGTCCATACCGATGGTTTGCGCCAAGCGCACAGTCATCAAATTGCGGGATTTTTCTAGGCCCAAGCGCATGGATGATGCGCCATAAAATTTATTGCCATAGTTCGCAGGACGCCATCTCGGCAAGCCAGGGCCCTGATCTATGACAAAGGGCGCATCAAGAATACGTGTCGACGGCGTGTAACCTGAATCCAGTGCTGCCAAATACACAAATGGTTTAAATGCAGACCCAGGTTGCCGTGCAGCTTGGGTTGCGCGATTGAATTGACTTTGTTCGTAGGAATAACCGCCGACCATCGCCAATACGCGACCTGTGTGTGGATCAAGCGCAATAATCCCACCATTCACTTCTGGAATTTGCATCAAATCGTAGATGGGATCGCCAGGCGGCGGGATCACAGGTTTGCCATCTTTACCGACTTCCGGCTTCTTTCGTTCAACGATAATGATATCAGACGTCTTCAAAACATCGGATGGCTTCTTGATCGATGGGCCAAGCTTTCTTTTTGGTAGCGGCTCTCTCGCCCATTTCAGCTCGGCCAAGGTGATCGCACCCTTGGTGCCATCTTCGACACCGATCGAAACACGGTCGGCACTATCATCAACGCCCAGCACCAGGGCCAACTGCATTTCGCCTATTCCCTTTGGACGCGGTGTGACCTTTAAAAAAGTCTGCCAATCCAATGGCGTGTCGAAACGACGGCCTTCATCCGCCCGACCGACAACGCCCCGATATCCGTGGCGTCGGTCATAAGCTTCGAGTCCATCACGCAAAACCCCTCGCGCGATAACCTGCAATTTGGGGTCCAGTGTTGTGCGAACTGACAAGCCACCCTTATACAGTTGGTCTTCACCGTACTGATCGAACAATTCCCGGCGAACTTCTTCGGTGAAGTAATCCGCTTTTACGAATTCTGTTTGCTCTCGACGGGCGGTCAATAAAGGCTCCGAACGTGCCTGCTCAGCATTTTCAGCACTGATCCGACCATCCTCGAGCATACGACCGAGCACCCAATTGCGCCTGATCTTTGCAGCCTCGGTCTTTGTAACAGGGTGATAGTTGTTTGGTGCCTTAGGCAATGCGGCCAGATATGCAGCTTCTGCATAGGACAGCTCAATCAGGGATTTGTTGAAGTAATTCAACGCTGCCGCTGCAACACCGTACGAGCCGTAACCCAAATAGATTTCGTTCAAATAAAGTTCTAGGATTGTATCTTTGGTGAACGCGCGTTCCATCCGAACTGCCAAAATGGCTTCTTTGATTTTTCGTTCGAACGAAACAACGTTCGTCAGCAAAAAATTCTTTGCCACCTGTTGGGTAATGGTCGATGCACCAACCAGTCGGCGACCCGTTGCGATGTTCTTTAAGTTGGCGACGACCGCACGGGCGACACCCGTGAAATCAATCCCCGAATGGGTGTAAAAATTTTTATCCTCTGCCGACAGGAATGCATTAATGACGCGCTTAGGCATTGCTTCTATAGGAACAAATGCGCGTTTTTCGATGGCAAATTCAGCCAGTAACTGTCCATCACCTGCGTGGACACGAGTCATCACATCAGGCTCATAAACGGCAAGTTGCCGATAATCAGGCAAATCCTGGCCGTACTTATGCAAGGTATAGAGCGTGCCACCACCAATCGCGGCACCCGCGATGACGATAAGAACCAAAGAAACCAAAAAGAATTTTAGTAAGAATTTCATCTACTTTTGCAGCCCAATGTCTTCCCGTTTTGGCGGCGTTTCACAGCAATTCATAACATGACTGCCGATGGATACGGAGTCTCTAATAATCATGCAAAGGAAATATGGCATTGAGATGACCAAAGCCTGACCAAGCATCATTTTTCTAGGGTCGGCTAGCCGATTCAATTTTTTGGAAATACGCATCGACAGCGGCAGCAATTGAATGTGCCACCTTACGACGATGCGATTTAGATCGAAGCGCGCGCTCGTCATCGCGATTGGACAAAAATCCCATCTCAATTAGGACAGACGGGACATCGGGTGCTTTCAAAACCGCAAAACCTGCAAATCGGTGCGGATTCCGAAGTACTTTGACCCGTGATTTCAACTCATCCACCAACAATGAAGCCAATCGGGCCGATTGATTCATCGTTTCACGCTGCGCGAGATCAATAAGGATATTGGTGACCTCTTCGCTCTCGTGGCTAAGATCAATCCCTGCAATCAAATCCGATTTGTTCTCACGATCTGCTAATTCCCCGGCCTCTTTGTCTGATGCTTTTTCAGACAGCGTATAAACCGATAATCCGCGAATCTTTCGGTTTCGGATCGTGTCAGCATGAACTGAGAGAAATAGGTCCGCCTTGCGCTCACGAGCAATTTCTATTCGACCTCGCAAACGAATAAACACGTCCCGGTCTCGCGTCAGATAGACCTTAAATCGGCCTGTGCGCTCCAAATGTTCTTTCAAATCGCGAGCCGCAGCCAACGTGATGTGCTTTTCATAGATACCTGATACGCCAATCGCTCCGGGGTCTACACCGCCATGCCCTGGGTCAATAACGATGGTTCGTTTCTTTGATGCGACGAGAGATGCGGGTTTGGTGGGGACGCGAAGTGATGCGAGTTTCGGCGTCGATTTCCCAGGAGGTGCTACGACAGGCCGCTTTCGAACCGGCGATGCTGCTGGTTCTACGCTGGGCTTGGTCGGCTTCGCGACAACCACTTTTTGGCCTTGCGGCGTGGTGATCGTGGAATTGGACGGTGGTCTCGGCACTTCTGCAGACCGAATTTGCCCAGGGATTGATTTGATGATGACAGGATCAGCCGCGACGGCTTGTAAGAAACGTGTGCCTGATGTCCGCGCCAAATCAATGACAAGACGATTTGGCTTATTTGACGTGGCAGGCAGAGCCAACGCCTGGTGAACCATTGATGGCTGGTTCAAATCAATCACAATCCTGGAGTTACCAGGCTTAAAAAGGCCATACCGTAATCGAGATAAAACACCGATTTTTGTCGGCAGCGGACGTGCAGGCAAACGCCATCCCACTTCTGGAAGATCAATCACGAGGCGCGCCGGTCCAGCCAGTGCGAAAACGCTGGCATCAATGGAGCGATCCACATCGATCACGATCCGCGTCGACAGCCCTTGTTTTCCGACACGAATGTCCGTTATTTCTGCATCAGCAGCATGTGCGACCTGACCAGTCACAACGACAGCCGACAGCAAACAGAACAAACTGCCGAATCGAAATGACGAAAAGATCAAATTTTTCAAAGACCCGGACAAAAATACTGCTCTATCTATTTGATTTTAAAGTTAAATATCCAGGAGAACGGATAACCGCCCTTCTACAAGCCCTAGATTATGACATTGTGAAACGAAATTCCTACGGTTATGTTAACGTATCGGTTCAGTAGAACCGTTCCAAGGCCGCCTTATTTTTAAGTTTTTCACAGAATTTGAGGGGTCGCTTGAGCGCCGATTGCTATCGATGCTCGCGTATTACTAGAGGTTTTTTCTCATGCCGGTGACGAACGCCCGCAAAATTGACATTCCTGACCATCGAAAGATCGCTCTTTCGATGTCATTGAGGGCTGCCGATTTCCGAGGCGCCGCCGGTCATTTCAACGCCAATTGGTGCATTTCCCTTTCTCATGGTCGACAAGCTGTCGCACCACCTGGGAGCCGTGCACCGCGGAGTTACAAGTTCAATGGCAACCAAACGTATGTTAGTGGATGCCTCCCACCCGGAAGAGACC
>DGNZ01000317.1 GCA_002389175.1 Rhodospirillaceae bacterium UBA4479
CGCCAACCACCGATGTATTTTCGGCTGGGCGGATCCACACTTGCAGGCGTTGCCAAGCCAGGCTCTATCGTCTGGTCGCGGATCTTCATAGAAGGTGACGCTCTGCACATGGACATTGGCACCGGTCAGGCGTTGGCCCTTTCAAAGCGTGAGACGCAGCGCCGCCTTGATGCCACGACACCGCAATGGCCAATCATGCACGCGAAATTGGACGGGATTGATAGGGACAAATTGATGGCCCGCCATAAGGCCAATCATGTGAATGTAGTCTATGCAAACAATGCTAAATCCGCACTTGATGCGGCTCTTTGCCGAGCAGCACTCGCGCGGGCGCTGGGGATCAAGGTACATCTCTGTGGGATTTAGGCTTACTTCACAGCGCCTGCGGCCATTCCTTTGATGATAAAGCGTTCTAATGCAATGCCAATGACGATCAACGGTAAGATCGCGGCGAAACTGAGCGCAGCCATAGACCACCAACTTATGCCCTGACTGCCGGTTTGGCTGGCCACCATCACTGGCAATGTTTTGGCATCGCTTGACGTCAACAGGGCTGCAAAGAAGTATTCGTTCCAGGTCAGAACCAAAGATAGAATGAAAGCTGCGACCATGCCAGGAAGCGCAATTGGCAAAATGATCGTCAAGAATGCGCCCCAAATCGACAAACCATCGACGAGAGCGGCTTCTTCCAACTCAGAGGGGATTGAACTGAATTGATCGCGCATGATCCAGATGACAATTGGCAAGACTGTCAAAGTATATAGCAGGATCAAACCAATCCGCGTGTCCAACATGGCAAGAGCTTTGTAGAGAACGAGAAAGGGCAAGGCCAAAACCACTGGTGGCAGTATTAATTGGCTGAGAAAGAAAAAAGAGATGTCTGAATTTCGCATGAACCCAAACTTATAATTGAAACGCGATAGGCCGTAAGCGGCGCAACTGCCCAAACCAACGGCGATCACCGAAGCCGATACAGCAATAATGACAGAATTCCAAAACCGTTTCAGGAACTCGGCCCGCACGGTGCTCTCATTGCCGATGGTATCAGGTGAAAGCCCAAGTGACCGCCAACCCAACCATCTCGGGGTATAGTCCCAGTAGGGGACGATGTTCCCTTTCATCACGTCGGGGGCCATCTTGAAGCTGGTGGTGATGGTCCAGTAGATTGGAAAAAGAGCAATCAATGCCCACAGGATTAGGATCCCATAGATTACTGCCCGCCCGGTAAAGCGCTTGGCTTTAAAGGCGCGATCTGCATTGCTGTCGCGGAAAATCTGATCTGACATCTTAGTACCTCGGTCGCATCCAGCGGTCTGCCCCCTTGATCAGTATTGTCATCGCAATAACGATCACCACCAAATAAAACATTGCGAGCATTGTTCCGTATCCGACATTTGACCGATCTCGGTATTCGCGGAAAATGAAGGATGTGACGCTATCGGTTGCGCCGCCCGGTCCGCCGGAGGTTATATTGATAATAATATCCGCAAGCTTTAATTTGAAAATAATACGGATCAGGATAGCGGTGATCGACACTGGCAGCATAAGCGGGAATGTCACTTCCCAGAACCGTGTCCAAGCGCTGGCGCCATCCACTTCGGCGGCCTCATGCAATTCTTTGGGAATGGCCTGGAGCCCGGCAAGGATCATGATCATCATAAATGGTATGTATGTCCACGCATCCATGAGCATGATCATTAAACGAGCAATTTCGGGTGAAGAAAAGAATGACGGGTTCTCCACGCCCATTTCGCGTAGTATTCGTGCGATCGGGCCAAATCGATTTTCCAACATCGACTTGCCAATCATCCATGAAACAGCAACCGGCGACAGCATCAGAGGTAACAAAAACGCGACCCGGAAGAATTTACGGCCTTTAATCTGAGTATTCAGTAATAGAGCAAGAGCAAAGGCAACAGCATACTCTACGATGATGGCAAGCGAATACCAGACCATGTTGCGCATTGCGTTCCAATAGAATGGGTCAGCCCACATTTGTCGAATATTGTTCCAGCCGTTGAATTGCCTGCCATTAGGTGACGCGAGGTTCCAATCTGAGAACGCTATAATCAACCCAAATAGCAGTGGAAAAACCACCATCGAAACAACAAAAAGCGCGGCAGGCAATACAAAAAGGGTACGTTTCCCATGTTCGCCACGTGCAATGACCTGACCCGCGCAAAGGCAAATTCCCCAGAAAATATAGGCATAAAGGGTTGGCCGCCATGTTTCGAACCCAAGGTCGATCCATCCGTTTTGATCGGCAGTTTGTAATCCTGCAACAAAGAACATCAGCGCGGCAGATCCCAAAACTATAAGCTTGCCAAAACGTCTTTGCTGGTCAGAGATATTGTCTGCGGTTACGACGTGAAGCAGATCGCCTGCGGTATTCATGGGGATGTGACCTCAGGTTAGGAAGAAAGTGTCAGACCGCCGGATGTCCCAGCGGTCTGAACGTTTTGGTCAAAGCCCAAGTGAAGCTTTGTAAAGCGCGATCTGGCTGTCCCGGCCAATCTGATCTGTGATCTTTTCCCAAGCGGCGGCGATGGCATCGCCGATTTCCTGAGCAGATCCGTATTGACCAGCATAACCCTTCGCCAATTCATCTTCGGCAACTGAGTAGTACTGAAAAATACCTGGGATACGCGGTTCGATAGCAGCATTCTCGTGATTGTAGCTGTCTGCATTCGAGCCGAGGTAGTCTTCGATATAGGCGCGATCGTATCCTGCTGCCTCCCATTCATCGTACTGGAAGTGCGAGTTCCGGTAAGGTTGGAAACCGGATGGATAGGCTGACATCCAAAGCGAAATGTCTTTCCCGCCCAGATGCGCTGCTGCGCTCCATGCCGCTTTTTGTTTTTTCTCGTTACCCTGAACGTTCTTGGTGACGTAAACACCCCAGCCGAGGTAGGCCATGTTAGGTGCTTCATTGTAGGTGTTTTCCCAAGCGCCGCTTTGGCTGTTGTAAACGCGATCAGAACCGGGGTTGATCCCAAAGCCAACAACATCGCCGACCACAGATGT
>DGNZ01000438.1:0-6170 GCA_002389175.1 Rhodospirillaceae bacterium UBA4479
AAGCGAAACTGGCGCATTTCAGCCACTTTCTCGGAGATAAGATGATAACGCTCTCAGCGTTTTCAAATTTCAGCCCCGCGCTTCGTCCGCCATTTTGATGAGCATTTTCCGGCAGGTCTTTGAATCTATTACAGTATTATGAAAATCGACGCGGCCATATCGGCCATCTGCACGCAGATCTACACCGTCAGAATCGCATCCCGTCATTTTCCAATTCCCGTGTTGTCGGCCCAATAATCCGCTCGCATACGCTTGAACCGCATCTAAATGATCGGTGTTCATGTGCTGCACGACACTTTTTTCCATCTCGGCGATGGCGCTGCCCACTTTGGTTGGGGTCAGAATGTGTTTCGCGTCGAACCAGATCGCCCGGGCAAAGCCACCGACATAATGCGCGCGTTCAACCGTCATCCGAAAAAACCCAAAATCACCGAAATCGGCATATAACGATGCATCTGGGTGGCGCGCCAAGAACCGCTCTCGAAGCTCAGGGGATTTCACTTTTTTGATTTTACCCATCAACGAGACTCTGGGGCCTGTCTGCGGATTGCGTCGGCGCGATGTATCTTCAACCAACAAAGAGGCGCTGCCATCCGCCAGCAAGTTCTGGGTATGATCTGAAAGAGTGGAGAACAAAAACACAGGCTGCCCACGATGATCGCAGGCATACGTGACCAACGATGCATAGGGTGCACCACCATCCGCCATTTTTGTGGCAAGCATGCCAACGCCCCGGCTACGGACTAATAATCGAACTAAATCAGCGTTTCTGCGTTCCGTCATGGCGAAGCCTCTGTGATTTTTGCAATGTAACTAAGATGAAAGTCATCATACATAGGGTCAAGTGAATGCCTTATCGACAACCTATGTTACGTGTTAACGTAATATCTGCCTTATTTCGCCAAGATTGAGTTATAATTAAGACACAATGGGGTCTTAGAAACGGCATCATAGGTTCATTGCATATAGGATTTTAGCAGATGCAGCACAAAATCGCCCTGGTCGACGACGACGAAAACATCCTGACATCGGTATCGATGGCACTCGAAGCAGAAGGCTTTAACGTCGATATTTATACAGACGGTCAAAAAGCATTGGCCGGGATTGGCAGCCACCCTGTTGACCTTGCTGTGCTGGATATCAAAATGCCACACATGGATGGCATGGAGCTATTGGGTGAAATTCGTAAAAACGACCAAATGCCCATTATCTTCCTGACGTCTAAGGACGACGAGGTCGATGAATTGCTTGGCCTGCGCATGGGTGCAGATGACTATATCAAGAAACCATTTTCCCAACGTCTATTGATTGAACGTATTCGCGCCATTCTGCGACGCCAAGATAGCGTCCCCCTCGAAGGTGATGACGAAGGGCCTAATACAATACGTCGCGGTGACCTGATGCTCGATCCAGACCGACACATCTGCACCTGGAAGGGCAAGCACGTCACGCTCACCGTCACCGAGTTTTTGATCGTCGAGGTTTTATCCCGCCGACCTGGCCACGTAAAAAACCGTGATCAGCTGATCGATGCCGCATATGGCGAAAACATCTATGTCGAGGACCGCACCATCGACAGTCATATAAAACGACTTCGTCGCAAGTTCCGCGAAGTCGATTCAGAATTCTCCGAGATTGAGACCCTTTACGGCGTCGGGTATCGGTATAAAGCTGCTTAACGGCTGAACCGACGGCGACCCAACTTGGGCGTCAGACGACACGGGGGTATTGATGAAACAGGGGGGAGACGAGGTCGATAGCCGACACGTGGCACGTGCTCGAGAACGCAAACCCCTGATCTCGCCGCTTACGCGACGTATCCTAACGGTGAACCTCATTGCGCTCGGCACGCTTGTTGCCGGGCTTTTATATCTAGGGGAATACCGCCGGTCCCTCATCAAAAACGAATTGGCATCGCTTCAAGTACAAGCAGAAATGTTTGCCGCCGCCTTGGGTGAAGGTGCAGTTGTTTCCGATACACCGACGGGGCAGTTCCTGGTTTCTGACATTGCCTACCAGATCACCCGACGCCTTGTTCAAACAACAGATACTCGCGCCCGCTTGTTTCGTGCTGACGGGATTATGATTGTCGATTCCCGGCGTCTTGGTGCCGCTGGGGGTACGGTCCAAATCGAGATACTTGCACCGCCTGAACAAGATTTCGATTTACTGACTTACATCTTGGATCAATACGAACGCCTCGCCAGCAAAGTCCGTGATGAGGAAAAACTGCCCAAGTATCACGAAAGCCCGCTGCAAACGGCAAACGACTACTTCGAAGCCTCGGCAGCGCTGCAAGGTGATAGTGCGATCGCGGCCCGTCGCTTTGGTTCCACCGGGTTAATTCTTTCTGCGGCAGTTCCAGTCCAACGCTACAAACAAATCCTTGGATCACTGATGCTATCCAAGGATGGCAAAAGCATCGAAGAGGCTGTTTACGATGTCCGCCTGAATATCCTCAAGGTTGTTGGCATCGCGATGATGATCACAATCTTACTTTCGCTTTACTTGGCGGGTACCATCGCACGACCCATTCGACAATTGGCCGAAGCCGCTGAACGCATTCGTCATGACCATGGCCGAACGGCGACCATGCCAGGCCTGACCCAACGAAAAGATGAAATCGGGGATTTGGCGAGTAGCTTGCGTGAGATGACCGAGGCCTTGTGGCTTCGAATGGACGCGATTGAGCGATTTGCCGCCGATGTTTCTCATGAAATTAAAAACCCCCTGACGTCGCTTCGTTCTGCGGTTGAGACGGCAGGCCGGATTGAAGATGCTGATAAACGCGCAAAATTGATGGCGATCATTCTGGATGATGTCGCACGCTTGGATCGGTTGATCAGCGATATTTCCGATGCATCACGATTGGATGCTGAACTCAGCCGCACGGCCCTGGTCCCCGTCGATCTGGCGGGTTTGATCAATGCCCTGGCCGAGATGCATAACTCAACATCCGATGGCGAACGTGTGCCCGTGCAGCTTGAAATTATCTCCAACGCCCAGATGCAGGTCGAAGGTATCGAAGATCGTCTGGTTCAAGTTTTTCGAAACCTGATCACCAACGCGATGACATTCTCGCCACAAGGCGGCCGGATCAAAATCGGGCTTGGACAAGAAAACGGCTGGTTGGTCGTGACGGTGGACGACGGCGGCCCCGGCATCCCCCACGACAAAGAAGCCGAGATATTCAATCGGTTCTATACATCACGTCCCGAGGGCGAGAAATTTGGCACGCATTCTGGTCTAGGCCTCGCCATATCAAAGCAAATCATCGAAACCCATGATGGCGAGATATCAGCAACGAACAGACGCGCGCCTGATGGTAGCATTTTAGGCGCCCGATTTATTATTCGATTGCCCGCCAGCAACGCTTGACCGGACGGGGTCTGGCGTCATCCTACGTCACGGGACTTAGCTGAAAGACATGGACTTCAGGAATGACGAGCGAACAAGTTCACGCGACATGCGTTTCCGTTGATAGCCAGGGGGTCCTCCTCCGTGGACCATCGGGCAGCGGCAAATCAGACCTCGCCCTTCGCCTGATGGACCAAGGTGGCATCTTGGTTGCTGATGACCGCGTGAATTTGAATACCAAAGACGGCCACGTCATCGCCTCTGCCCCGTCTGAAATCGCAGGCCTATTCGAAGCCAGAGGCGTGGGTATACTTCGGCTTGCGTCACTGGATAGCGTTGCGGTTCAGCTTGTCGTTGATCTGGTTGATACTGACGATGTGCCCAGATTGCCAATAGACCCAACGGTGAATTTATTAGGCACCGAAATGAGACACTTAAGATTAAATGCATTCGCGGCATCGACACCTGCAAAAATCAGACTTGCGTTGGGGGCATCCCGTGACGCTATGGTAGAGCCATCATGGCCGAAATAATAAACCCATCACGTGTTGTCCTTGTTACTGGCGTTTCCGGTGCAGGCAAAAGCTCTGCCCTTAAACTCCTAGAAGATTTGGGGTACGAAGCTGTCGATAACATGCCGTTGTCGTTGGTGTCGCGACTGGTGTTGGGCACGGACGGACCGGATCCACATATCGTCGAAGGTCCGCCACTTGCGATTGGCGTCGATATTCGCACCCGTGATTTTGATACAGATGCATTCTTAAACATTTTGGATCGGTTGGCTGCTGAGCCGAAAATTTCTGCGAGCGTGTTGTTTATGGACTGTGACGATGACGCATTGGGCCGTCGGTTTGAGGCAACGCGCCGCCGCCATCCCCTTGCTGCGGATCGCCCTGTCATTGATGGCATTCGCCATGAACGTCAGATCATGGCCCCACTGCAATCGCGGGCGGACTTGGTGATCGACACGACCGACTTTGCCCTAGGCGAATTAAAAGCCCGCTTGGATACGACCTATGGCCTGAGCGATGATCCCGGCTTGGCCATTTTCGTACAATCATTTTCGTTCAAACATGGCGTACCACGTACCGCTGATCTGGTCTTTGACGTGCGCTTCTTTAAAAACCCGTTTTACGACCTGACCCTGCGTGCCTTAACGGGCCAAGCAGAAGCCGTTCAAGCGTTCATCGGTAAAGATCCCGCATTTGATAATTTTTTTGATCATCTCACGGGGATGTTTGGCCCCTTGTTGCCGCGCTATCGGGCTGAAGGTAAAAGCTATCTAACCATTGCATTCGGTTGCACTGGGGGGCGCCATCGCTCTGTATTTTTAGCCGAACATTTTGCTGCATGGCTCGGCAATCAGGGATGGCATCACGATGTCCGTCACAGGGACTTGGACAAAGCCTAAGAATCAGACCACAATTTCCGTCTTCAGGGATGAAATAATGACAAGGATCAAACACAAATGATCGGATTAGTGCTCGTAACCCATGGGCGTTTGGCGTTGGAACTCGTCGCTGCGCTGGAACATGTGGTCGGCCCACAAGAAACCATCGCAACAGTATGTATCGGGCCCGACGACGATATGGAACAACGACGACAAGAAATCGTCACAAAGACAGCCGATGTAAACATCGGCAGCGGCGTCATCGTGTTGACCGATATGTTCGGCGGCACGCCATCCAACCTTGCCATCTCCATCATGGAGAAATCGGAGATCGAGGTGATCGCCGGCGTGAATCTACCGATGCTGATTAAACTGGCATCGATACGTGAATCCCATGCCATAGACGACGCTGCCCAAGAAGCCCAAGACGCCGGACGTAAATATATCAATATTGCCTCTCAGCTTCTTAAAAACGAAGGCGATTGATCGTACGATGACGACGCCTGAACCTAGAACTCTCACGATCCAAAACAAAAAAGGCCTGCATGCCCGCGCCGCTGCAAAATTCGTCGGTGTCGCTGGCGCGTTCGACGCCGCAATCCAGGTGGAACGAAACGGCCAAAGTGTTTCAGGTCGCTCCATCATGGGATTGATGATGTTGGCCGCCAGCCCGGGTACGAGCATTTTGGTCTCGGCCGAAGGAACTGACGCCACAAAAGCACTCGACGCGATTGAACAGCTCATCGCCAACAAATTCGAGGAGGAGTGATCGAAAGCGCATTGCGCACGATCTCAACAAACTGATGGCCAAGGATAAAAAAGCACCGCGACGGACAAACTCTGGCGAACGACGTATCCAGGGCTTGGCGGCGGCACCCGGCATTGCCATTGGTCCCGCGCATGTTCGCGGTTATGACGATATCGATATCCCCGAATACACAATCGCCAAACGCAAAGTCCCCAAAGAAATTGAGCGTTTAGATCATGCTGTCGCGGTGGCGCGGCGACAAATCAAAACCCTGCAAGACCGGGCCAAAAAAATGCGTGGCGCAGCGGGTGAAGAACTCTCACTGCTGTTCGATGCCTATTTAGCCATGCTCCAGGACTCGCGCCTGGTGCGGGGCGCACGCGCGATGATCGAAACCGATCGCATCAATGCCGAATCCGCAGTGAACGCACAATTGAATGAACTCGCCCAACGTTTCGAAGCGATGGAAGATGCCTATATTGCTGCACGCCTGGATGATATTCGTGAGGTCGGCACCCGCCTATTGCGCAATCTCACCCGGCGCCCCGACAAAACCAATTTCGAACTGCCCAAGGGCAGCGTGCTGATTGCCGAACAACTCAGCCCCGCCGACATGGCACAAATCGACCCCGAGCGGGTGAGTGCCGTTGCTGCGACCTTGGGCGGTATGGCGGG
>DGNZ01000438.1:6183-10377 GCA_002389175.1 Rhodospirillaceae bacterium UBA4479
TCATACCGCGATCATGGCGCGTGCACTTGGCATTCCCGCCGTATTGGGTGCAGCGGATTTGATGCAAGGCGTACAAACCGGCACCAACGTCATCGTTGACGGGTTTGAGGGTACGGTCATCATCGACCCATCCCCCGCCGTCATCAAAAAATATGAAAAACATAGCGCTGAAATGCGCCGCAAGGCCCGGGGCCTGGACCGATTGCGTGATCAACCTGCGATTTCACGGGATGGCCTCAAGGTCGGTATGATGGCCAACGTCGAGCTGCCGCTTGAAATGGAAATGGTTAAACTCGCCGGGGCCGAGGGGATCGGCCTGCTACGGACCGAATTCATGTTCATGAACCGCGAGGACATCCCCACCGAAGACGAACAGTTCGCAGTCTTGAGCGAGATTGGTGCGGGCATCGGTGATCACGTCATGACCATTCGCACCCTGGACGTCGGCGGCGAAAAACCGGCCCCGGCACTGTTGGGCAATATTGACGAGGCAGCGGCGTCAGCGCTCGGGATTCGCGGCATTCGTTTATCTTTGGCTGATCCATCAACATTGCGCACACAGTTTCGGGCGATCTTGCGGGTCTCCAATGATCGCAACGTACGCATCCTGCTGCCAATGGTGACAACGCCATCCGAAGTTCGCAAAACCAAACGGGTATTGGTTGAAGAAGCCAAACGTATGAAGCGCGCGGGCATTAAGATACCGGAAGATCTACCCGACGTCGGCGTGATGATCGAAGTGCCAGGTGCGGCCTTGGCCGCCGATGCGCTGGCACAAGTCAGCGACTTTTTTGCCATCGGGTCGAATGATTTAACAATGTATACCTTGGCCGTGGACCGCGCGAATGAACATGTTGCCCACTTGTTCAATCCACTGCACCCCGCCGTCCTACGACTGATGCAATTCACAACACAGGCTGCACTCCGCGCGCGCATTCCCATTTCAATCTGCGGGGAAATGGCGGGCGACCCGCGCTATACAGCTTTACTGGTAGGTCTCGGGATACACGATCTGTCGATGACCGCCGCCAGCATCCCCGAGGTAAAAAAACGTATCCGCGATATGGATGCCCTCGCCGCATCACAACGCGCCATGCAAATCATGGAACAAACCGACAGCGGCCGCATTGCCATGATGATCGAAGATTTTAATGCGCTGGCTTAACCACCCACCACTAACGTCATTCTGAAAATCAAGAAGAATAGTTTTTGGGCCATTTTTCCCTATGCCGACGCGCATCATGGGTCCCGGATCAAGTCCGGGATGACAAGTTATTTTGCCGTCAATTACTCCATTGTCATCCCGGCGAAAGCCGGGACCCATTCTGGTCCAATGTATTGATGATTTCTGGATCATCCTAAGGCTGATCAACGGCGTTATTCTCAGATCAAATGATGTTCACAGGAGTTTCCCATGGCCGAAGCCGTCCCCACAGTACAAATCGATAACGACCGTTTCCGCGTGACCGAATGGCGCTTTGCGCCAGGTGCCGAGACAGGCTGGCATCGTCATGAAATGGATTATGTGGTTGTCCCCATGACAACGGGGAAGCTTAAAATCGATCTTCCCGGTGATGAGGTCATGGTCTCTGACCTAACCGCAGGTGTTTCTTATACCCGCGATGCCGGGGTTGAACACAATGTGATCAACGCCAACGATTTCGAATTCGTTTTTGTTGAAGTCGAAGTAAAATAGCGGACTACTTCAGGCGTTTCAGCCCGTCCAATGCGTGTGTGTTGTCTTTGTTCAACTCAAGCGCCTTTTCAAAGTGTTTTTTCGCCGCAGCCAATTCCCCACGCTTTTCCGCGATGGTTCCCATGTTGGAATGGGCATACGTGAGCTTAGGTTCCAGTTGCAGTGCAATCACACTATCGCGTTCCGCATCATCCAAACGGCCGTCCAATTGATGCACATAGCTCCTGCGCATGTATGCGATCGCAATTTCTAGCGGTTTATTAAGAGCATTCGCGATTTCAATGGTCGCAGTATAATCAGCGATGGCATTGGGGTGATCATTGATCCGGCGATACGCAAGACCGCGAAACTGCAACGCATTCAAATGCCCGTCGTCTTCGTCCAGTAAAATAGACAATATCCTGATGGCTTCCGGGTAATTCTCTGAATTGAAATGCATAACACCCCATTTTTCCAGGGTCTCATGGCGCAACGCTTGCTCACCCGGCCCAACCAAAGACTCTATCGCCTTGCGAAAATAGGTATCCGCTTCAGGGATTTTCCCACCCGTCCACATGAGGCCGCCCAGCGCGGCATACTCTCGTAGCTTCAGCCCCTGAATTGCATCACACGCATCAAAGACTTTTTTGATCGCCGGAATTTCGGCAAGAACAATCTGGTCTGCCTTGGCGCGGTTCACACCTGTCAGGCAAATGTATTCACCAACATAGGCCTCGTTCGTCGTGTTATTGGCAATATTGGCGATCTGCAGCGGATAATTACCGGGAGAATCCGCATCATCGATCATCTTGTAATAGCGCTTGTTGATCGGATCCAGATGATCGGACAGGTCCGTCATAAATCTTCTCATCGCATAGGGCGCCCCAAACAGGTTCCAGATAGCAAATTCATCATCATAAGAAAGTGTGACATCTCGCGCCTCTGCGTAATAGGAGGCGATCTTCACGAAGTCTAAAAAGTTTTCTTCATCATCCCCAACGTTCGCCATCCTCTTGTTATCTGGATCAAAGGCGACGACGAATTTAGCCCAATATTTGGATTTAGGATCGCCAGTTTCTTCGTCAAATTCGACATATTCCCCAATGAATTTTCCATCACCGATACGTTTCAACCCGAACAAACGATCCCCCGCGTGGTAAAGACCATCGTGCCAATCAAAGGACTGACAATTGTCGACAAGGGTTTCATTTTTTGTTTCTAACTCGCACCACTTCCCACCTTCAATCTCGGGAATACGTTCGCTTTTCGTCAGCATTCTCTCGCCTTCGATACACCCAGAAAGACCCAAAATTGCTGCGAAAACGACGCAGTTTCGGAAAATGTAATTGCGAATGGCGTGCATAGACCCTGCCCCTGTCGATCCTGTGCTGAAAGTCTATCCAATTGTTCTCGAATCACAAAACTGACTGGGCCCCTGCAGACAGACTGCAAATTTTGGTTATCAAAGAAATATCTGTTGTCCCGCCCTATTGATCCTGCTAAAACCGCCACAAGAAAAAGATATAAAGAAATCTTTATATCGTTACATGTTTTTAAATTATTGAAATCAAACGCTAAATGGAGCTATCGCGATGACCGAATCAAAAATTGCAGACATAAGCTTGGCCGCTTGGGGCCGAAAAGAACTGAGCATCGCCGAAAGCGAAATGCCTGGTTTGATGTCCACCATCGAAGAATATGGTGAGAGCAAGCCACTCAAAGGTGCCAAAATTGCTGGCTCCCTGCACATGACAATCCAAACCGGTGTGTTGATTGAAACGCTTCAAGCACTGGGTGCCGAAGTCCGCTGGGCATCGTGCAACATTTATTCAACGCAGGATCACGCAGCTGCTGCTATCGCAGCGACGGGCACGCCTGTTTTCGCAATCAAAGGTGAGAGCCTTGAAGATTACTGGCAGTATACCCACGAGATCTTTAACTGGGAAAACGGCACTGG
This sequence comes from Rhodospirillaceae bacterium UBA4479, assembly GCA_002389175.1. Classification (GTDB taxonomy): domain Bacteria; phylum Pseudomonadota; class Alphaproteobacteria; order Rhodospirillales; family Casp-alpha2; genus UBA4479. The sequence continues at coordinate 9,816 of DGNZ01000438.1, forward strand.
CCCCAACATGATCCTGGATGATGGTGGTGATGCAACAATCCTGATGCACCTGGGTAAAGAAGCCGAGAAAGATCTTTCTGTTTTGGATAACCCAGACAGCGAAGAAGCCGAAGTGATGTTCGCAGCGATCAAGGCGCGTCTGGAAACGGACCCGACTTGGTACACCGATCATTCCAAAGACATCAAAGGTGTAACCGAAGAAACAACAACTGGCGTTCACCGTCTGTATAGCATGGCGAAAAAGGGCACGCTGATGTTCCCTGCCATCAACGTTAACGACTCTGTGACCAAATCAAAATTCGACAACAAATACGGCTGCCGCGAAAGCCTGGTCGATGCGATCCGTCGCGCAACCGATGTGATGATGGCGGGTAAAGTCGCCTGTGTCGCCGGTTTTGGTGATGTGGGCAAAGGTTCTGCTGAAAGCCTTCGTCATGCAGGTTGCCGTGTGATGGTTACCGAAGCTGATCCAATCTGCGCGCTGCAAGCCGCAATGGAAGGCTTTGAAGTTGCCACCATGGAAGAAGCTGCTCCACGTGCTGATATCTTCTGCACCGCGACG
>DGNZ01000231.1 GCA_002389175.1 Rhodospirillaceae bacterium UBA4479
CAGGAAGATATTTTGGGCGTGTAGACCGCTAACTTGTGCGGAAATAAATTGGCGTGATCATTCGGCACCACGATCAAATAAGCCGATGCATTGGTTGGGATCGATGCGGCTGAAATCGATGAATCCAGAAGCTTCTGCACCGGCACGATGGTCCGAAGCGCACCTGCCAAATCGCCATGCGGCGTAACCAAGGGCGACACCGCAAAAAGCTCTTGGAATCTTGGTTGCTCTGATCCGAACCACTGCGGTTCTAATCGCTCTAGCGTTTTCACATACCAATCGCGCTCTCGGTGATCGGCGTCTTCGACAATGCTGCCACCCGGATACCAGACCGTAACACCTGCTTCTAATGCAAAGCTACTGGCCCGAATCGTGCTTTGATTTCGTAAAAACGACGTCCGCGCGACATCACCCAATCCCTCTAACCGTGCTAAAATATTGGACGCTTCGGTCGGGTTCGCGTCGACCTCAAAACGAACGTTGCTCCGCGCCAAGTTCATGCCATTCGCACGGTCCTCAAGCATCTCTTGGGCAAAGGGTCTTGCTTGCGCACCTGCCACCATGTCGGCATTGGGACGAAGAACCAAAAGGCGGGTGATCTCGGACGCATTGCGAACGGTCTCCGCCAGCAGTTCATTCATGCTTTCCGTTAGCGCGGCGACACTAAGGTCTGTCGCACGTCCCAGGTCTTCGGTGATGCGGATGGACAAAAGTTCTTTGCCCCGGTCCGTCAAATCGCGGCCCAGTTCAGCGGACGACCGCGCGTAGATCCACGACGTCACTGCCAACGGCACAACGACGACACCGACAAAACAAATCGCGAGTTTTGGGCCGATCTTCATCAGGTGAACAACCCTGACATCAGGCGTCAGAATCCGTCAGTGTAACCACCACTTTGCCAGTCGATTTACGTCCCGCCAACGTATCCAGGGCTTTTTGAACATCTTCGAGGGGAAACACATGACTGACGTGCGGTTTCACTTTGCCTTCGGCGTACCAAGACATCAGCTCGGCGAATGATTCTTTGACCAGCGGGGGATCAAGTTTGCGATGCGCACCCCAGTAATACCCGATGGCCGTGATGTTCTTTACCAACAGAATATTTGCGGGAATTTGCGGTACCGTGCCGCTGGCAAACCCAACAATCAAGATACGCCCACCCTGAGCTGTTGCGCGTAACGTCGCATCGAACACAGACCCACCGACCGGATCATAAACGGCATCAGCGCCGCGACCATCCGTTAGTGCCTTCACCCGCTCGCGAATATCTTCGGTCCGGTAATCGATCAGTTCGTCCGCACCGTATTTTTTGGCAATCGCCAGTTTCTCGGGCCCGCCTGCTGTTGCAATCACACGGGCACCTAGAACCTTGCCAATTTCTACGGCGGTCAGACCAACACCGCCCGCCGCCCCATGAACCAACAAGGTTTCACCCGCTTGAAGTTTCAGCTTGTTGACCAAGCCAATATGCGACGTGCCATAAACGATGGGGAACCCCGCTGCTTCGACAAAGGTCATCGCGTCGGGCATGGCGACTGTATCTAATTCACGCGCCACAGCTTCTTCGGCAAATCCGCCATAATCGACGCACGCCATGACACGGTCCCCAACCTGAAGACCGGTTACGTCAGATGCGACCTCGGTCACAAAGCCAGCGACTTCCAGTCCCGGCGCGAACGGCAGCTGGGGCTTCACCTGGTATTCACCTTTGACAATCAACGTGTCAGCAAAGTTCACACCCGCAGCGCGCACCTGAATTCGCACACATCCTGCACCCAGATCGGGGCTGGGTAATGTGCCGACACTCAATGGTCCTTTATTCTCAAAATCGTGACAAACAGCAGCGCGCATTCTATGGCTCCTTCTTGCAAACCATTCGATGGTCTGAAATGTTCCAACAATCGGTCACATTTTTAATGACCGTCTATGGTCATATTTCTTTCCATGACCGTGGTAGGTCATGGTTTATATGATGACCGTGATGGGAACAATCAAATCGCGCTTTTGAGTGCGGTCAAGTTTGGGCAAGCGTATGCGTGGTTTTTTTGGTATCGGCGTTGAGGGTATTTCCAAGGAAATGAACGTCGGCAATTTATTTCGAACCGCCCATGCGTTCGATGCCAGCTTTGTCTTTACCGTGGCGGCCGCTTACACACGACGCGGCGGCGGCAAATCTGATACGTCCGATTCGATGGCACATGTGCCATTCTATGAATTCCCGAAACCCGACCAATTGATGTTACCCCAAGGATGCAAACTGGTCGGCGTTGAATTGTTGGCTGATTCCGTAGAACTGCCGAGCTTCCATCACCCGCCGCAAGCTGCCTATGTGATGGGGCCCGAGCGCGGTGAGTTATCGCCCGAAATGATCGCCCGCTGCGACCATATTTTGAAAATTCCAACGAAGTTTTGCGTCAATGTCGGTATCGCCGGGGCCATCGTCATGTATGACCGTATTTTGTCGGTTGGCCGGTTCGCACCGCGACCAACGCGGCCAGGCGGTCCCATCGAAGAATTACCACCGCCAACACATGGTGGCGTGAAATTCCGCTCAAGTGCTGAACAGTTCCGTCGCCCCCCACCCGAAAGCTATAACGCTTAAGCTTCTGACGCGATCTCTGGCAATGTCGAGAACGCGGGAAATGTCACCGTTACCCACGTACCGGTGCCTTGGGTGCTTTTGATGCTCACCTTGGCGCCGCATGCATCGGCGAGTCCGCGCACGATTGACAGGCCAAGCCCCACACCCTCGTGGGTTTGATAGGGATCTGAATGCGCACGGCTGAAAGGCTGCAGGACCTTATCGACTTGTCCTTCGGGTATACCAATACCGTTATCTTCGACCGCGATAATCGTTTGTCCGTTGGCGTCTTGGTCCAGATGCACACTGATCTTGCCGCCCTCTTCGGTAAACTTGACCGCGTTCGATAATAGATTGGTCAGAATTTGCTGAACCGCCCGTTCATCACTGCTTAAAATTTCATCTCGCAACGAAGAATTCAGTTTTAGCGTAATAGATTTTTCGTCCGCTTTCGTTCGCACCAGATCAAGACACCGATTTGCGAGAGCTTTGATTTCAATATCTGATTTCGCCAAATCCCGCCCATCGGAATCTAGTGCCGTCAGCGCCAGCAAATCCTCGACCAATGACAATTGTATGTTTCCAGCATCAACAATCGTTTTGGCATAATCCACGTAGCGTTCGTCACCAATCTTACCGAATATTTCGGCCTCCAACATTTGCCCGTAACCGATGACAGCGTTCAGTGGCGTGCGAAGTTCGTGGCTCATATGCGCCAAGAACATGGACTTGGCTTCGCTCTCGGCGCTGGCCTTTTGCGCTGCATCAACCAATGCAGCGTTCGCGGTCTCAAGTTCTTGTGTCCGCTGATGAACGTCTTCTTCCAGGCGACCGCGAATGCCCAGCAATCTGTCTAATGCCACAGCCAAGGCCAAAATGGCTGCAACACCGATCAGGCCCAAGACCATAAATCGGTCAAAAAACTGACTGCTTGCGGGCAGGTCAGGATATCCATAATCAAAAACCCAAACCCGATTGCCCAAGACTATCTTTTCGTGATGCACCAGTGTTGCCGGCGTAAACAGCGTTTCTGTTTCGTATACTGGCAGCATGTCTTCACCCGTCTGATCGGTAACGCGCAGGGTAAAACGGGTGCCCCCATGAATTTGCAACAGGTCATTGATTGCATTGTCCGGTAGAAAACTTGCGGCAATGAATAAACTCCGCTCGGCATCTTCTGGCAGGTAATACCGCATCCCCATATCCCCGCCAGTCTTAACAGCGCCGATAATCAGCACTTTGACCGCGCCTGGGGTTGTCGCATCAGCGATACGTGTCGGCGGCGTCATATGCGGCTGAAATGCCATAAGTGAAAGTTTAGCGATGCTCATTCCGACCGGGTCAGAGGCCAAGTCGTATCCCAGCATACTTTCGCGGTCCGTGGTGCTTTCGACATAAATGGCGGGGGCGTAAATCTCGCGCCCAGGCACTTCCTTGACCATGGTTTCACCGTACCCGATGGTCGCCCGCACATATTTTCGCGCATCCAGGGCTGCGGCAAACATAGGTAACTGATCACGTTTGATAATCGGCATGACCGAAATGCTCTCGACGTACTTCTTGTCCTCTAACAGATTTGATCGCGACACGAACCTGGAAAACTCTTGTTCGCTCACCAAGTCGCTAGATTCAAAAAAAGCACCAACACTGCTGACATTATCGATGGTCGTGGAAACAACGCGGCGAACATCTTGGGTAAACACGGACGTTTCCGCACGCAAATCGGCCATCAGTTGCTCTTCGGCAGATTCACGGAGTTCAACTGCAAAGTCTAATAGGATAATGACCGCGCCAACTGCCACGGCATACAGGACAAAACGGGCAATCCCGATTTTCCGCACGCTTAACCTCACTCAATAGTCCGAAAGACGTGATTTGTCTTACAATTAGCGGACTATCGTGGGCTAAAGTCGTTTACCCGGCAATACGTATCATCCCCGCCTCGTCACCCGCCGCGTTGGGTATCTTCGGGGCCAGGTGTGCGGCAATTTTGTGCCGTGCGGCATCATCAAGAAAGCCATAACGGTCCAATAACCATCCCATGGCCACATCGGCGGCCCGTTTGGCGCCGTCTTCGACTTTTAGGACGATTCCGAGCCCTTTGGACGGGACGATGGCGACATGCACGCCCTCGGCGCCCGCCTTGGTGGCGACCACGCCTTTGAGTGCGTTCATCGTATCCGTATCAAAGCGTGCACGACCTGCCACCATATAGGGATGCGCCATGCCAGCAGCCAAAATACGTTGGATTGCGTGGCCGCGTTCTTCGCTTACACCCACTGGGGCCGCCATGCGTTGTGCGGCGCGGGCCAAAGCCCCCAAGGACATCCCGTAAACAGGTATCCCACAACCATCAATGCCCCGGCCCGTCCCGACCAGGTCTTCGCCACCAAAATCGACCAAAATATCGTGCAGACGCTTTTGCACCGGATGATCTGGGTCCAGGTATCCCTTGGTCGGTTCGCCCAAATGCTTTGCTGTGGTCAAAAACCCAGCGTGCTTACCCGAACAGTTGTTGTTGAGGCGCGTTTCGACTTCGCCGCCCGCAATCATTTCATGTGCAATCACTTGGTCGTATGGAAGATGCGCGCCACACGCCAGATCACCCTCGCCAAGACCCATGCGTCCCAACCAGCTTGAAACCGCCGCCACGTGTTCGCGCGCACCCGAATGAGACGCGCACGCCAGCGCTGTTTCTTCGCCCGACAAAGCCCAGGCATCTGCAGCGCCCAATTCAACCAATGGAATACCCTGCATGTATTTGATCGCCGAGCGCGGATACATCATCAAATCCGCATCGCCCCATTGCTGAACAATGCCAGAGCTGTCCATGGCGATGGCGTGCACCCGGTGCACACTCTCAACCATCGTGCCCCGCGTGACTTCGCAAATCAGTGGATCGGTTTTTGCCATTTTATTTCCCCCACAGCCCCACATACACAGGGCCATTTCTTACGTAATTAATGTATAATACGCCGAATTCGCCTTGCGACAGCGCCGCTGTCCGGTATATCACCAAAGCTATGAATAACACGCGGTTTCCACGATATCTCCTCCTAAGTGCGCTGACGGGCTTGATGCTCGCCACTGCGCCCTTATCGGCCCACGCCCAAGCCAAAGCTGACTTCCTCGGCGCGTTCGGCAATTGGGAGGCGTACAGCACCGACGCGGGCGGTAAGCTTTGCTATATCGCGGCTGTGCCAACCAAATCCGAAGGCAAATACACGCGCCGGGGCGATATCTTTTTGCTGGTGTCCCATCGCCCGCAGGATAACTCGACCGGCGTCGTCAGCTTAGAAGCGGGATATTCCTATGGCCCAAAAAGTAAAATCACGGCCAAAATCGGCGGAAAATCCTATGCGATGTTCCCAGATGGCGGGCATTCCTTTGCCTACGAAGATGCCCCGCTGGTCAACGCCATGATCCGGGGCAGCGATATCGTGATCCAGGGCACATCCAGCCGGGGTACACTGACCACCGATACGTTTTCGCTGACCGGATTCACCGCGGCCTATAAAGCCGCGTCAACAGCCTGCGGTGTGAAGTAAATGACATCAACGACCGAACCCCGCGATACATTGTTAGATACAGATATTTTACCCGTGCAATGCCCGCGCTGTAGCGAAGCCCAAAACACCCTGGTCGGCACCACCGATCCTTTTGCCCTCGATGCGAAAATTGGCTGTATGGTCTGCGGCTACACATTCGGGCCCGGCGAATACCGGGAGCTATTGGGCAAACGTCAGGCCGCATTTGCGGGCTTGCAGGTTGACCTCGGATAACCCATCTGAGGGGCTAACATATAGGCCTGGATAAGGCCCAGGATAAGGGATGGAAAAGCATCCCGCTGAATGATACATACCCGCGCTATGACTGACATTTCTCGCATCCGTAACTTCGCTATCATCGCCCACATCGACCATGGCAAGTCGACGCTGGCCGACCGCTTGATTCAGGTCTGCGGTGGCCTCACCGAGCGCGAAATGAAAGAACAAGTGCTCGACAACATGGACTTGGAGCGCGAGCGCGGCATCACCATCAAAGCCCAATCGGTGCGTTTGGAATACAAAGCCAAGGACGGCGAGACATATATTCTGAATCTGATCGACACCCCCGGCCACGTTGATTTCTCTTACGAAGTCAGCCGTTCGTTGGCCGCGTGCGAAGGCGCGTTGCTGGTTGTCGATGCGACCCAAGGCGTCGAAGCGCAGACATTGGCCAACGTTTATCTGGCGATTGATAACGACCTGGAAATCATTCCGGTCCTGAACAAGGCCGATTTGCCCGCCGCCGAGCCCGAGCGGGTCAAAGAACAAATCGAAGAAGTCATCGGCTTGGATGCGTCCGAAGCCCTATTGATTTCAGCCAAGACCGGCATGGGGGTCCCCGATGTCCTCGAAGCCGTCGTTACCAAAATGCCACCACCCAAGGGTGATGCAACGGCCCCGCTAAAGGCCCTGTTGGTTGATAGCTGGTATGATGCGTATCTCGGCGTGATGACGCTCGTGCGGGTTTACGATGGTGTGCTCAAGCGCGGCATGAAGGCGCGCCTGATGCAGTTGGGCACGGTCCACCAGCTTGACCAAGTCGGCGTGTTCACCCCCAAACCCATCAAGGTCGATAGCTTGGGCCCCGGCGAAGTCGGTTTCATGACCGCCGCCATCAAGACCGTTGCCGACACGTCCGTGGGCGACACGATCACCGAGGATAAGCGCGAAACGGCCGAACCCTTGGCCGGATTCCAGCCGTCGATCCCGGTGGTGTTCTGTGGCCTGTTCCCCGCCGATGCGGGGCAGTTCGAAGATTTGCGCGACGCGTTATCCAAGCTGCATTTGAACGATGCCAGCTTCCATTACGAGGCCGAAAGTTCGGCGGCCCTTGGCTTTGGGTTTCGCTGCGGGTTCTTAGGGCTACTGCATTTGGAAATCGTCCAGGAACGTCTGGAACGTGAATTTGATCTCGACCTCGTCACCACCAGCCCGAGCGTGGTCTACAAGATCTATCTGCGCGATGGCAGCATGCTCGAAATGCACAACCCAGTCGATATGCCAGATCCCACACACATCGAAAAAATCGAAGAACCCTGGATCAAGGCGTCGGTCCTGGTGCCCGATGAATATTTAGGTTCCGTCCTCAGCCTGTGCGAAGAACGTCGCGGCATCCAACAGGAACTGACCTATGTCGGCAACCGTGCGATGGTGGTCTATCATCTGCCGTTGAACGAGGTCGTGTTTGATTTTTACGACCATCTGAAATCCGTATCGCGTGGCTACGCCAGTTTTGACTATGAGCTGATCGACTATGCCGAAGGCGATTTGGTCAAGGTCTCGATCCTGGTCAACGCCGAACCAGTCGACGCGCTCGCGTTTATCGCACACCGCAGCCATTCCGAAAGCCGGGGCCGCCAAGTGTGCGCCAAGCTCAAAGAATTGATCCCGCGCCAGTTGTTCAAGATTGCGGTGCAAGCGGCCATCGGCGGCAAGGTGATCGCGCGCGAAACCGTCAACGCCATGCGCAAAGACGTAACCGCCAAATGCTACGGCGGCGACATTACCCGCAAAAAGAAACTGCTGGAAAAGCAGAAAAAGGGTAAAAAACGGATGCGCCAAATCGGTAATGTGGAAATTCCACAATCCGCATTCTTAGCCGCGCTTAAGACGGGCTCGGATTAGGCCCCCTCACCTAACCTCTCCCCCTACATTGGCCCGCGCCAATAATTTGGCGACAAAGGGGAGAGGGATAAGATCGAGACACATATATGCAGGGTCCCTCTCCCACATTTAATGGGGGAGGGGACAGGTGAGGGGGTCATTCCCCTCGTGGTTTCACAAATTCCGGTAGCGGCTTGATCGGGTCTTCGTCCAGGGCGTCTGGGTCATCCGATATCCCTATGGTTCCCATATCGCCATCGCCGCCATAATCGTCGGGATCATCCGGTTGGCGTTGGAACAGATCGACGACATCATGGTTTGGTAATCGGTCATCGGTGCTTTGATCGTCGCCTTCTTCACGGGCCCATTTGCGGGCTTCGCGGGCCAGATCGTCATACAAAAACAACGACGCTTCGTGTTCTTGAAGTTCCAGGGCAGCATCGGGGGTGAGCACCCGGTTAGGACGGCACATCCACGATAAGATCACTCCCGGCAATCCCAATAACAGCCACGCCGGTACCGACAAAAATGTCAGGATCACCGGATCCCATAATTGGGGTTCCAGCGCGCTGATCCGGACCGATGCAATCAAATACGCACCCGGCCATATGGATTGCCAAAGCTCGGCGGCAGACAGCATCCATCCCGCACCGCCCGGCAGTGCGCGCGCGATGGTTTCTGCGGCAGCGCCCGCAAAGGCGGCCAGCAAAAGCATCCAGCCTATGTAAAATCCAAATCGCATCGACGTATGATGCCCCAAATTGGTTAACGGCGTCTGTTAATATTTGCTGCATCCTAGGGGGATGAGTGGAATGCTCAATCCCTGATCGATAGGTGCCAGGAGTTTTTTCATACAGACAGGCTCAGCGCGCGCCTCAGGGCTTGCCCAGAGGCAGCACCTCGGGTACTTTCCGGCGACTTTCCGCGGAGGGGTGGCCGAGTGGCTTAAG
>DGNZ01000320.1 GCA_002389175.1 Rhodospirillaceae bacterium UBA4479
GCACATTAACCGGTGCCGCAGAGCGGCGCGCTGTCACGCAGCCCGCCTTTTCCCGCCGCATTCGCGCCTTCGAAACATGGCTTGGCCAAGATGTGATCGACCGGACGACCAACCGCGTCGTGATCCGTGATGCGCTTAAGCGAAGCGAGCCGGATATCCGCGCATTCCTTCAACGCTTGAGAGAAGTGCAGCAAGCACTCCGGCACGCCGAGACTGTGATCCCGCGGGTCACTTTCGCGACACAGCATGCGTTGACGTTATCGTCTTTTCCGGACCTGATAAAAACGATCGAGAAAATGGGGGTGTCGCTGAACTACCGGCTGAGGTCCGCGAACCGTGACGATTGTATTTCAATGATGGTGCGGGGCGATGCCGATGCATTGCTGTGTTACGAAACGGAGGACGAAACACCTTTACCGCTAGACCAAAGTTTTCGTCGCACCGAATGGGCGCAAGACCGCATGATCCCGNNTCGTTGGCGGGCAGTTGAGGTACACTATTTTAGATAAGCACAAACTGCCGCCGGACGTGCCCGTCGTGACATACCCCGATACCAGCTATTTAGGCCAAACACTGCTGCGCAAATGCCCAGATTGGGCGGCTGCGCAACGAACGATGCGCCCGATTTGTGAGAGCGCCTTTTCGGCCGGTGTCAGAGAGATGGTTCTGCAAGGGATCGGCATTGCCTGGTTGCCGATGAGCATGGTTTGGCAGGACCGCGAAGCCGGACGCATCATCGACCTCAGCAATATATTGGGAAACTGCGAATTGACGATCTGTTTATACACAAAAACCGACCATCTTTTAACAGCACACATCCATCATCTGGCTGAGAAAAATTCGACCAGGTAATTGGTGCGCCCGGCAGGATTTGAACNNGGCCCCAGGATTAGGAATCCTGTGCTCTATCCGACTGAGCTACGGGCGCCCAAGGTAGAGGGGCGCTTGATGCCCACACCAGACCTATTGTTGCGGCAAGGTGCGTCAGAAAGCGAACAGGGTCAACGGTACAGACACATTCAGCATCAGCGTTTCCGTGCCGGGGTTTTGTTTATCAAGGTGCGCGTTGGATGAGTGGGCGAAAGAAATGCCAAGGCGGGATTTATCTTTAAAGCGATACGCGACTTCGAGCCTGGAACGGAAAATCAGTGGATAGCCGAGATCAAGTTTTTCCGTATCACCTCGCCACCACGTCGCGGCCAAGGACGGTTGCACGATCCAGTTATCACCGACCTGCAGATCAACCAATAAGCCTGCACCCAAAAACGTCATACCGTTGGTCACGTAGGACGCATGTAAAAACGGTTTAAACCAGCCGAGCTGCGTATCGTCATGATATTCGAGGGAGAATTCCGGCGCGGCGTCTTTATCCGCCTTGATATCGAACCAGCCCGCTGAATACCTGACATAGGCCGTATCTTTGGCGAGACTGAACAGGTTCTCCGCCGCCATCGCCGGCAGCGAGATTGCCATCATAGCCGTAAATACAAGCACGCGCGCGGCGACCATTCGGGCCTGCCCCCCATCTGGGGGAAACCTTAGACAGCGCCGAATCGGTAATCAATTCGAACCTAGAAGTATTTCTTAAGGTATTGATTAAACGCGCTCTTTAAGGCTTTCGGTGGCCCGAACCAGGTGCGATCTAATGCCCGGTTCCATTGCAGAGTGTCCAGCTTCGGCAACGATTCGGTAATCGATCTCAGGCCAAGCCTGCACCAACGCATCCGCAGTGATGATCGGGCACACCATATCGTATCGTCCTTGCACGACCACGCACGGCATACCGCGCAGCTTGGCAACGTTGTCGAGGATTTCGGTATCGCCGATAAAAACATCGTTCACGAAAAAATGCGCTTCGACTCGGGCCAGCGATAGCGCGCCCGAGGATGCCTGCGGCGGCGCCTCGCTAAACGTCGCCAATAAGTTGGAACAGGACGTTTCGTATCCGGCCCAATGTGCGGCGGCGGGCAAATGCACGTCACTTGCGGGATCAATCAAGCGACGGTGATAGGCCCCTAAAAGATCGTCGCGTTCATTTTCAGGAATGAATTCCGAAAACCTTCGCCAGGCCTCCGGGAAGACTTTGCGCATTCCGTACAAAAACCAATCGAGCTCGGCGTTCGACCCCAAAAAAATCCCGCGCAAGACCAAGCCCAAGCAGTACGAGGTGTGGCGGATCGCATAAATCAATGCCAGGGTCGACCCCCAGGAGCCGCCGAACACCATCCATTTTTCGATATCTAAATGTGTGCGCAACGCTTCGATGTCGCCGACCAAATGATCGGTGGTATTCGCGACAACAGACGCGAACGGTCTAGAGCGCCCAGAGCCGCGCTGATCAAATACAACAATCCGATAGAATGCTGGGTCAAAAAAACGACGGTGCGCAGGGTTCGATCCGGCCCCGGGGCCGCCATGAAAAAACACCACGGGCGTACCGTGCGGATTACCCGACTGCTCATAATAGAGTCGGTGACCATCGCCGACGTCGAGCGTGCCACGATCATACGGTTCGATCTTCGGATAAAGATCCATGTGTCGAGGTAAAGTGTCCATTATGGCACTTTAACAATGCCCAAGCCGGGGCGCAAAAAGTATGTAAAGGCGATCAGCGAACGGGATAAGCCCCAGCGCGCCCCAAACGGAGCGCTTCAGTCACGTCGATATATGCCGGATCATCGGGGGTCAGGACGCCGTGACGAACCGCGAAATCAATAATCACGAGCGCTGCGTTGAACTTAAAGTCGTCGCCGTCGCGGATACGGTTCAAGACGTCTTCAATAGGCCATAAATAAAAAGCATCGACCTCGCCGTCGGTCGGCACCGGCACAAAGTCCTCTGGCAGCACGATGTCATAGTTGAACAACACGTCGTGGCGCACGCCTTCGGGGCGTTCAGTCAGATATGAGATCGTCCCGACGGGCACCGCGCGTTCAGCGAGTTCAGCCGACATTCCCGCTTCTTCGGCGCACTCCTTGATCAGGTTGTCGCGCACCGACACTCCCACCGGCAGACCACCCGCCACAACTTGATCAAGCTTGCCAGGTCCGGTCGGCTTTTGCATCGAGCGTTTGCCGACCCACATGTGCATCCGACCGTCTTTGACGACGACGCCGTTCAAATGCACACCATAGCCCATGGTCCCCAATAACGGCACGGCGGCGCGTTCAATGGTCAGCAGCGGTGGCGCATAAAAGCTTTCCGAGACTGGATAATGTTCGTTGCGCCAACCTTTGATCCGACCGTCGTCACGCAGCTGAAGCAGAATTTCTTCCACCGCGCGGGTGCGCGTGTCCGGCGTCACCAATCGCGGATGCAGGCTGAGCGCCTTTTCATTTGCGATAAATACGTCGGAGAAAGTCGCCAAGTGCGCGGCAACACCGTGGGCCACTTGCCCAACAGCACGCCCGTCCACTCGAAACGGCTGGTATCGTTCCGGGGTAAATGCGGCACACGCTCGGATCCGATCACGCAGACTCATGAGGGAATATCTGCAGCCGCCTTTTCCGATGTGAGTACTTTTTCAACAAGCCATTGACCACGCAAGTCGTTGGCAAGCCGCCACGCGGTATCCGCATCGGTGTCGGCCAGCTGCAAATCAATATGCATCAACTCGCCGTTGGCGCCGGCGCGCTCTGCATGCACATAGCTTGGCGTGATGGCGCGCTTAGTGAACGGCTCCAACACCCGGCTCAGCGTGTGCGGATCGGTGGCTGCGACCACGGAAAAGCACGCCGTAAATAACGCAGGTTGTGACTCGGTTCGTTGCGATGAATGAGGGGCGTGTCCGGTATCGCCCAATGGGGAAGTCATGATCTTGTCCTTCGATAGCTTAAAACGGTGAATGCGCAAACGCGCTTCCCGGCGACCTCAGAAGGTCACCGGGTCTGTAATTCGACCGAAATCAACTATCGAAAAGATATGTTCCATGCCCGGACCATAAGGCGATTATCGCCCGCCGGTCAAGGATTACCGCAGATGTTTAACCGTTGGCGGCGCGGCGCTGGCGATCATCGCGGGACGGTTTAACGTAGGCGCGTGCACAGTGGGTTTCACAGTACGGACGCCCTTCGGCGGCATTGTCGCCACAGAAGTGGAAATTATCCGTGGCCGGATCACCGATCGGCCATACGCACATGCCTGGACGAAGCTGCGCCATCGAGACGACATTGGTCTTTTTCTCGGGCTTTGGTTTGATCGGAGAGCCACGCTTCGGCAGACCCAAACGGTGCACTTTGCCGACCACGGCGTTCTTTGTAATGCCAAGACGATCACCGATAACACTGGTGGTCAGGCCTTCTTCCCAAAGGGCGATCAAAGCTGTGATGCGGTCTGGAGTCCATTCGAAGGACATAATCGTCTCCTATATATTAAGCCTGATAGGCCACGCGACCCCAAAAACAGTGTTTTTAGGTGCGTTTTCCCCGTTGAAGACACCATATTTTGATTTTTCGATCTGCGCAATCGCATGATGTGGATAATTGCACAAAATGTTGTGGATTAATCCGATTCGTCCCATTTCGGCCATTTCGCACATGCGAGATATTGGCCGCGTCCTGTTCATCCGCTATACTCTGCACGGGAGAGCGTATTCAGGAGGGAAAGTCGATGTCAGACGATCAGAAGCCGACAATGGATGATTGGCGTGCCGCCGCCGACAAAGATTTGCGTGGTCGCAACGTCGATGAACTGACGTGGGAAACGCCCGAGGGAATTTCGGTAAAGCCGCTTTACACCGCCGAAGATCTCGCGGACTTAGAAGTCGTTGATTCACTCCCTGGATTTGCACCGTTCGCACGTGGCCCACGCGCGACCATGTATGCGAACCGCCCGTGGACGATCCGCCAGTATGCGGGTTTCTCAACGGCAGAAGACTCTAACAAGTTTTACCGCGAAAATTTAGCCGCCGGACAAAAGGGTTTGTCGGTCGCGTTCGATCTGGCAACGCACCGGGGCTACGATAGCGATCATCCGCGCGTTGTCGGTGATGTCGGCAAGGCCGGTGTCGCCATCGATAGTGTCGAAGATATGAAAATTCTGTTCGACGGTATTCCGTTGGATGAAATGTCTGTGTCGATGACCATGAACGGCGCGGTCCTGCCCGTGCTCGCCGGGTTCATCGTGGCGGGCGAGGAGCAAGGCGTTCCGATTGAAAAACTCTCAGGCACCATTCAGAACGATATCCTCAAAGAATTCATGGTGCGGAACACATATATCTATCCGCCCGAGCCAAGCATGCGGATCGTGTCTGACATCATCGGCTATACCGCCGAGCATATGCCTAAGTTCAATTCGATTTCGATTTCTGGCTATCATATGCAAGAGGCCGGGGCGACGTGTGTCCAGGAACTCGCCTATACCGTGGCTGATGGCGTTGAGTATGTGCGCGCCGCGATTGCCAGCGGACAAAACGTTGATAAGTTCGCACCGCGCCTGTCGTTCTTTTTCTGCATCGGCATGAACTTCTTCATGGAAGTCGCCAAGCTGCGCGCGGCGCGGATTTTGTGGTCGGAACTGATGGCGGAATTTGAGCCGCAAGATGCGCGTTCGTCGATGTTGCGCACCCATTGCCAAACATCCGGTGTCTCGTTGACCGAAAAAGATGCCTACAACAACGTCATCCGCACCACGATTGAAGCCTTGGCCGCCGTGCTGGGTGGCACACAATCGCTGCACACCAATGCGTTTGACGAAGCGATTGGTTTGCCGACGCGGAACTCAGCCCGCATCGCGCGGAACACGCAATTGATCATCGCCGAAGAAACCGGGATCACCAACGTGGTCGACCCGTTGGGCGGCAGCTACTACATCGAAAGCCTGACCAATTCGATGGTCGTCGAGGCGCGCAAGCTGATCGCCGAAGTCGAAGAAATGGGCGGCATGACCAAGGCCGTTGCGGCGGGCTTGCCGAAAATGCGTATCGAAGAATCCGCAGCCAAGCGCCAGGCGCGTATCGATCGTGGCGAAGAAGTCGTCGTTGGCGTTAACAAATACGAACGCTCTGAACCCGAAACCATCGATGTTTTGGATATAGACAACAACGCGGTCCGTGAAGGCCAGGTGGCGCGTCTGAACACGATCCGAAATACCCGCGATCAGGCGGCCTGTGATGCGGCATTGGCGGCATTGACGTCCGCTGCTGAAACGGGCGAGGGGAACTTGTTGGAACTGGCTGTTGATGCGACCCGCAAACGGGCAACCGTTGGCGAAATCTCGGATGCATTGGAAACTGTCTACACACGCTACCGTGCGGAAGTCCGCTCGATTTCCGGTGTGTATGGCGCGGCGTATAAAGAAGACGAAGCGTTCGGAAAAATTCGCGATGACGTCGCTGCCTTTGCAGAAATCGAAGGCCGCCGTCCACGTATGCTCGTCGTCAAAATGGGCCAGGACGGTCACGACCGCGGCGCCAAAGTAATCGCCACGGCGTTTGCCGACATTGGCTTTGATGTGGATGTCGGGCCGTTGTTCCAAACACCTGAAGAAGCTGCGCGCGAAGCCATCGAAAACGATGTCCACATCATCGGCATTTCCAGTCAGGCGGCAGGCCATAAAACATTGGTGCCTGCCCTGATCAAGGCGCTCAAGGCCGAGGGTGCGGATGACATCATGGTGGTATGCGGTGGCGTGATCCCGCAGCAGGATTATGATTTCTTGTTCGCCGAGGGTGTCGCTGCGGTCTACGGCCCCGGCACACATATCCCTACAGCGGCTGCTGAAATCCTCGCCCACATTTCGGGTCAACGCGAAGCGGCTGAGTGATTCCTTAACGTCGTCCCGGCTAAAGCGCAGCGGAAGGCCGGGATGACGCTTTAGATTCTGGGGATGGATATCACAATGCTGCGTATGAGTTTGATACTGAAATGAAGACAATTAACCCTGCTGGTGTATGGGGGCCGCGCGGACGTGGTTTTTCGATGGGCGTCATCCAGCCTGACGGTCATGTCATTCACTTCACCGGGCAAGTGGCTTGGGATGAAAATGAAGTCATTGTCGGTAACGGCGATGTAGCTGAACAAACCCGCCAGTGCTTTCGAAATATTGAAACCGTCCTCCAAGCTGTTGGTGGGACGATGGCCGATATCGTTTCCATCACGACGTATTTTACGGACCGTAAGCAGCTCCCGCTGATCCAATCTGTCCGTTTGGAATTCCTGCAAGCGGATCATGAACCTGCAAGCACATCGGTGATGGTGGCTGGATTAGGTCACGAAGATTTCTTGGTTGAACTGGCACCTATTGCCGTTGTGCCGCGGGATCGTTTTCGTGAGCCAACAGAATTAAAACTGATCGTCCCCGCTGCAGCTCAGAGGAAAACCGGAACTTGTATAACCCCCTCACCTAACCTCTCCCCCTAAAAGGGGAGAGGGATAAGATCGAGTGATGTGACTACTGGGTCCCTCTCCCTCATTTAATGGGGGAGAGGACAGGTGAGGGGGAGACGATCAAGTAGAAGAAACCTAGTACCTTCGCCTAGTTCAGACCTGGATGATATCGGCGAATGGCCGATGTGCCAGCGGGACGACGTGAGTAAATGTAGGCCTCTAGCATCTCACTGACCATTCAGGTGATCGTGCTTGTGAAAATGCCGACGCGCGAGTTTGTACAGAATAAAAACAACGATTCCTGCACCGAGGATCGCCAGCACTGTGTACTCCAGATGATGCAAATCTCCCAGGAACTCCTCGATGGAGTTGGCAAACAGATAACCGATTGACGTAAACGCGGACGCCCAAAGCATTGCGGCCAGTGCATTCAAGACAAAGAATTTGTGGGCATCAATCTCGCTGAGGCCAATCACGGCGGGGCTGACATTCCGAATGACGTAAACAAACCGAAACGAGAAGATGAACACGGTCGGATGGCGCTCTAAAAAATGTAACGCGCGGGCAAACGCCGGGCGGTCTTTCATCTTTTGAATGACTGGGCGGTGCCCAAATTTTCGGGCAACGAAAAACCACATTTGATCGCAGGTAAATGATCCCAAGGCGGCTAATGCTGCGACATGGAACGGATCGAATAAACCTTTATGAGATGCAAATCCGGCAACAATGACAATTGTCTCGCCTTCGAGGAAAGTGCCGATCAAAACCAGCCACAAACCATATTCTGCGAGAAGAGACTGGATGTACGCCATTGCGATTGTGCCCGCCTAGTGCGCTTCGTCCCAGTTCAGGCCTTGGCCGATGTCGACGACCAGGGGCACGTCGAGGGTTGCAGCGCCTTCCATGACCTCGCGGATGACATCTTTGGTTTGGTTCACTTGTGCGTCTGGCACTTCGAAGATCAATTCATCGTGGACCTGTAGCAGCATCTTGGCATCCAAGTTGGCATCGGTGAGCGCGCGTTCTAACCGCGTCATCGCGCGCTTAATAATGTCGGCGGCCCCACCTTGGATCGGTGCGTTGATCGCCGCGCGCTCGGCATTCCCACGCAGCGCCTGGTTCTTTTCATTGATACCGCGCACATGGCATTTCCGACCGAACGGCGTTTCGACATAGCCCTTGTCGTGGGCTTGTTGCTTGGTGTCGTCCATGTAGGTTTTGATGCCGGGATAGCGATCAAAATACGCATCGATATAGCGCTGCGCATCGCCGCGCCCAATCCCCAATTGCCGCGCCAGTCCAAACCCGGAAATGCCGTAAATGATCCCAAAGTTAATCGCCTTGGCTTGGCGGCGGACCATGGGGTCCATACCCTCAATCGGGACATCAAAGACTTGTGCCGCCGTGATCGCATGAATGTCTTGGCCGTCGGCAAAGGCTTGTTTCAAAACATCGATGCCGGCAACGTGCGCCAGCAGGCGCAGTTCGATTTGTGAATAATCGGCAGAGACCAAAATATGGCCGGGTTCAGCGATAAAGGCTTGGCGAATTTTGCGGCCTTCTTCGGAACGGATCGGAATGTTCTGCAAGTTAGGATCGTTTGACGATAACCGTCCGGTCGACGTGACGGCTTGCGAATATGATGTGTGCACGCGCCCGGTTGTGGGGTTGATGACCGTGATCAATGCATCGGTGTATGTACTTTTGAGTTTTTGCAGTTGCCGCCAGCTCAGCACGGTTGTCGGCAGATCGTGGCCCTGGGCCGCCAAATCTTCGAGCACATCCGCGCTGGTTGAATAGGCACCGGTCTTGCCCTTTTTGCCGCCCGGCAATGACATTTCATCGAACAGGACTTCACCCAATTGCTTGGGCGAGCCGATGTTGAATTCGCGGCCCGCCATTTTGTGGGCTTCGATTTCCAATTCGGCCATGCGCTTTTCGAAATCGTCAGAAAATTCACGAAGCTTCGTGGCATCGACCTTGATACCGTGGCGTTCCATCCGCTCCAACACGCCGACCAATGGCCGCTCGTAGCGCTCATAGATCGTGACCATTTTCTCTTTGACGAGGCGTGGTTTCAACAATCGGTGCAGGCGCAATGTGATGTCGGCGTCTTCGGCGGCATATGGGCCAGCTGTTTCCAACGGCACCTGATCGAAACTGAGCGCATTTTTACCCGACCCGGCGACGTCTTTGAATTTGATGGTCTGATGATCGAGGTGAATGTTCGCCAGTTCGTCCATGCCGTGGCGGTGGAGGCCACCTTCGAGCACATAAGATAACAGCATGGTGTCGTCGATCGGTGCGACGTCGATCCCGTAGCGCGTCAAAACCTGCAGATCGTATTTGATGTTTTGCCCGACCTTGAGGATGCCAGGGTTTTCCAAGATGGGTTTCATGGCCGCGAGCACATCGTCCATCGGGATTTGTTCGGGAGCATCGGATGCGGCATCGCTACCACCATCGCCCAAATCAAAAGTGCCCTGACTGCCGCTGCCGACGTGGGCGAGGGGGATGTAACACGCTTTGCCCGGCTCAATCGCCAACGAAATGCCCACCAATCCCGCTTGCATACTGCTGAGCGCATCAGTCTCGGTATCGACGGCGATGATGTGCGCGCGCGATGCGGCTTCGATCCACGGTAGCAGGTCATCCATTTTCTGGATGGTTGTATATTCTATTTCTAAGGGGGCATCGGTGTTTGCCGCTGGCGCGTCTTCGTCTGCATAAGCGCTTGGATCAACGTCGTGTTTGGCGGCGATCTGCTGGATAAGTGTTTTAAATTCTTGTTCTTGAAGGAACGTCAGCAGTTTATCGGGATCGGGCTTGCGGGTACGGAAATCATCGAGCGGGAATTCCAAGTCGAGATCCGTCTTTAATGTGACGAGTTGCCGAGAAATGCGCGCCATGTCGGCTTGTTCGATCAGGCGTTCCCGGCGTTTGGGTTGTTTGATTTCTTCGGCGCGCGCCAACAACGTATCCAGATCGCCATAGGTGTTGATCAGTTCCGCTGCTGTTTTGATACCGATCCCTTGGACGCCGGGCACGTTATCGACGCTATCGCCCGCAAGGGCCTGCACATCGATGACCTTGTCAGGGAAGACGCCAAACTTTTCCTTCACCTCGGCGGCACCAAAGGTTTTGTCTTTCATGCCGTCCCACAAAGAAACACGATCATTGACCAGCTGCATCAAGTCCTTGTCGCTGGAAACGATGGTGACATCCATGTTGCGCGCAGCCGCGTGGGTCGCATAGGTCGCAATGAGATCATCGGCTTCGTAGTTTTCCATCTGGATCGCGGGCACGTTCATGGCCTCGGTCGCATCGCGAACCATCTGGAATTGCGGGATTAAATCCTCGGGTGGTGGTGGTCGGTGCGCTTTGTATTCGGGATAGATGTCGTTGCGGAATGTTTTGCGGGCTTTGTCGAAGATCACGGCGACGTAGTCGGCCTCGGTGTCTTCAATCAGCTTCAGCATCATGCGCGTGTATATATAAGTCGCATTGGTGGGCGTGCCGTCGGATCGCGTCATCTGCGACCGGCGCTGCGCCATGCCAGCAAAATAGGCCCGGAAGATAAATCCTGAGCCATCTACGATGAAAAGATGTTCGCGGTCTTGATCCGTCACGTCGCTGTCAGCACTCAATGCCCAGCCGAGACGTCGGCACCTTCTTTGAGCACGAATTTTCGAGAGCAATACGGACAGACGATATCATGGCTGTCTTCGTCGATATGAAGATACACGTTCGGATGGCCAAGTTCCCCACCGCCGTCGCAGGCGATTGTCATGGTCTCTACTTCAATAACTTCATCATCCATGGTGCTCTCCATCACGCCCCGCGATTAGGGGTGCATCATAGTGCGTTGGGTACGGCCATGCCAATCCCTGAAAGGTGATGCCGCCAGTAAAATCAGGCGTCGATGAACTTACCCAGTCGGACCGCTGTTGCACCTTTGGCAAAGCGGCGGGTTGGCATGATCAGCACACAGTTGTCGTGGGGTGTGACAACGGGCTCTTTGTCGTCGAAACCGATGACCGTGCCCGCTTTCTCGATGACTTCCAATCCGACGAATTCCTCGGCAAAGCGGAAGTTATCGGTCTGAATTGTCACGGGCCCGACGACTTCGACGAAATCTTGTGGTGGTGTGTCTGGACGGACATACGGTGCGATGTCTCCGGCGCTTAATGTGCCCAAATGTGCCAAGTAGCGGAACATGGTTTCGATGGAAACAGTTTCGCTGTTCTTTTCCCAGTGCTGGCCCGCTTCGACCAGTAAAGAGTTCTTATGGCTTTCGGGATTGATAAAGTCCCCGTAGTCACGCATCCGTCTGCCCGCAGCATGGCCGTGATCGGATACAACCAGTTTGGGAACGCCTGTGCCCTTGGCCAGAACGCGACCCTTGGCTAGAGGGCCTGATAACACGAGTGCGTCGACCTTGGTTTGCATCGAATGAATATCAAGCAGGTAATCCGCTTCGGCGATGATCGGGCGAATGATGCGGGCCCGCGTTAATTCAGCCGATTGCCGGGGACCATCCAATGTGGCTTCGTCCCAGATGCGATTGAAATCCTCGTCGACAAAACGTGTGATGGTCGGGTCGGCTGGGTCGAACTGCAAAAACGCATCAACGTTACAAAAACCAAGCGTCAGTTTGCCGATCCGTGGCTGTAACCCTGACTTAAAGAAAGTGTCGAGCGCGATGGCCCCGCAGATTTCGTTGCCGTGGACAACCGCTGTGACCATGACATGTGGGCCTTCGAGACCTGAATCCATCGTTGTAAAATAATCGATACCGATGTTGCCATCTTTATAGGCAGAGATGTCTGGGGCGGTCAGTTCAATGGGGTATTCGTTTTCGACGCGGGGTGTCACGATGTCCTCCTGGACTTATGGTTTCGTCATTCTGATATGTTCATGGACTTATACGAGTCAAGCCGCGCGCCCCGCTTCCCACGCCGAGGCACTGCGTTTTAGATAGGCCAAAAAGGCGCGTCCCAGCCAGTTTGGCGCAGCCTCGGCCGAAAACATGGCAAAGACCGAATGTTCAAATTTCGGCACAAACGGGCGCGTGATTAATTGCCCCTCAAAGTTGCGCATGACGGGGAACGGGTTGATCACGGTGATGCCGATACCAGATGCGACGAACTCACACGCGCAGAAATTGGTCGTGGTCTCGGCAACGATATCGCGGGTCACGCCAGCGCGATCAAAAATCCGATCCACACCCATGCGGGCTTTGAGGTTACTTGATAGTGCGATGAATGCTTCGCCTTCTAAATCCTCGGCGCGAACCACGCTCTTTTTCGCCAACGGGTGATCTGGGGGCATGACACAAACGGACTGTGTCGCGATGATTTGTTCCATCCGCACACCGGGGTGCGCGACGCGGTTCGTGGTGATCGCGATGTCGCCCTCACCGTCGTTTATGGCGCCCAGGGCTTCGCGGCTGGAAACCACGCGAAGTTCGATCAGCACCGATGGATGGGCGCGTTTGAACTCAATCATCATGGGGGTGACGAAGTGATTGCAGAAACTGGGCGGGGCTAAAACCCGAATGCGCCCGCCACGCATGGCTTCGGCGGTGTCAGCAAAACTCCGGACCCGGTCCAGCCCGTCAAAGATGGGATCAAGCTCTTCGTTAAGTGCGAGCGCCTCAGCGGTGGGGGATAACCGTCCACCCTGACGAATGAACAATATCAGGTTCAGGCGTTCCTCGATTTGGGCCAATGTGCGACTGACGGATGGCTGTGAGACACCCAGGCGTTCGGCTGCGGCTGTGGCAGAACCAGTGAAGATGGTGGCGCGGAAAACTTCAAGTTCTCGGATGCTGGGTAATTCGGTGGTCATCATGGAATCTAGCCTTATGCGATATGCGTATACTATTATAACCAAATTACATGATTAATCCTGTTTGTCATCTTTGCTCAACGTGTCATCATCCTCTCTGAAATTGGGAGTAACCCAATCCGTAACTGCATGAGATACAGCCGTTGGGTTGTATTTCGATACTTACATTCAGGGAGCTTTTGTAATGTATTTTAAAAAGACACTAGCCGTAGGCGCGCTTGCCGCGATGACGGCGATTTCTGTTCCGCTCTCAGCTTCGGCTGAGACACTGACGATTGGGTTAGGCTCTGAGCCGACATCCATTGATCCGCATTATCACAACCTCGGCCCAAACAACCAGATTGCGCAGCACATCTTCTCGCGTTTGGTTGAACAGGACGACAAACAGCGTCTGATGCCTGGTTTGGCCGAAAGCTGGAAAGCCATCAACGACACAACTTGGGAATTCAAACTCCGCAAGGGTGTTAAATTCCATGACGGTTCCGACTTCAATGCCGACGATGTGATCTTCACCATGAAGCGGGCACCGGCGCATCCGAATGCCCGGTCCAGCTTTGCACTGTACAGCCAAGGCGGCGGCAAAGAATACAAAAAGATCGATGACTACACGATCCAGGTCACTACACCTGAGCCATATCCTTTGATGGCGACCGATTTGTCGACCGTTCACATCGTTTCCAATGAGATCGGTGATGCAACCTGGGAAGGTGAGTTCAACAACGGCAACGCTGCCATCGGCACTGGCCCTTATAAGCTGGTTAAATGGGTTAAAGGCGAAGTCCTTGAGATGGACGTTAACGAAAACTACTACGGTGAAAAGCCGGCGTGGTCCAAAGTTATGATGAAGCCGATTGATTCAGCTCCTTCACGTTTGGCGGCATTGCTTTCTGGTGATGTTGATTTCATCGATAACGTCCCGACAACGGATATTGCGCGCCTTAAGAAAGAGCCTTCAGTGGCCCTTAGCCAAGGTGTGTCAAACCGGGTAATTTACCTTCACCTCGACCAATTCCGTGATGTAGCACCGTACACAACCGCCAAGGATGGTTCTGAAATCAAGAACCCATTCAAAGACGTTCGTGTGCGTCGCGCGATCTCCAAAGCCATCAACCGCGATCTGATCATTGATCGCGTGATGGAAGGCGTTGCGATCAAAGCGGGTCAGTTGTTGCCAGATGGGTTCTTCGGTCGTTCTGATAAACTGAAGCCTGAAGAGTATGATCCAGAAGGCGCCAAAAAACTGTTGGTTGAAGCTGGATATCCAGATGGCTTTAAAACCGTTCTGTTTGGCCCAAATGATCGGTACATCAACGATGCGAAAATCGTAGAAGCGATTTCACAAATGTTGTCACGTATCGGCATCGACACCACACCAGAGACCATGCCTAAAAGCGTGTTCTTTAAGCGTGGTAAGAATGGCGGTCCTGATAAGCCAGTTGAATACGGTTTCATGCTGGTTGGTTGGGGTTCCGGTACCGGTGAACCTTCCTCTCCACTGAAGTCTTTGTTGGCTACTTACAACAAAGCAAAAGGCTATGGTTCATCTAACCGTGGTTTGTACTCCAACCCAAAAATGGTTGAAGTGCTAGAGAAAGCTCTTGCGACCGTTGATGATGATAAGCGCGCTGCATTGTTGGCAGAAGCGACTGAAATCAGCGTTGGCCAAGATCTCGGCATCATCCCGCTGCATTATCAGGTGAATACCTGGGCTGCGAAAAAAGGTCTGAAGTACATTCCTCGTACGGATGAGCGGACATTGGCAATGGGAGTTGTCAAAGGTTAAGGACTAGGCGAGCGGCGGGTGCAGGTATTTCTTTACTCGCCGCTTTTCCTTTTTTCTCTAGTTAGAGATTGAGCGCCCAATGACCGTTTTTATAATTCGTAGGATTTTGCAGAGCGTTGTCGTGCTCTTTGTGATGTCGTTCCTCGTTTTTTCGAGCGTCAACCTGGTTGGCGATCCAGTCGAGATGATGGTGTCCGACGAAGCCGATCAGGCAGAACGCGACCGTGTCATTAAATCAATGGGTCTCGATAAACCCTGGTACACGCAGTACGGCCTTTTTGTTGTAAATGCGTTTAAGGGTGACCTCGGCAATTCATTTGTCTACGGAGAGCCAGCGCTTCAGATCATCGTTGCGCGTATGCCAGCGACGTTTGAACTGGCGCTTGTTTCTTTGTTTATGTCGGTTGTGATCGGCATACCGCTTGGGGTTTGGGCGGGCCTTTTTCCCGATAAAATATCTTCTAAAATTGTTATGTCAGGATCAATCCTGGGGTTTTCATTGCCGACTTTTTGGGTCGGATTGATGATGATCATGGTGTTCGCCGTCATGCTGGGCTGGCTGCCCTCGACAGGCCGTGGAGACACCGTTGAAATTCTTGGCATCGACGTCAGTTTCTTATCTGCTGACGGCTTATCGCATTTGTTTTTACCGGCCTTAAATTTGGCTCTTTTCAATACATCTCTGGTGATCCGTCTGACGCGCGCTGGTGTGCGCGAAGCGGTGCATCAGGATTATATTAAATTCGCCCGCGCCAAGGGCTTGTCCAATACGCGCGTGATCATGGTGCACTTGATGAAGAACATCATGATCCCCGTGGTCACGGTTCTAGGTTTGGAATTCGGCGGCTTGATCGCGTTTTCCGTGGTGACCGAAACGGTCTTTGCATGGCCCGGTATGGGTAAGTTGATCATCGATTCCATTCAAAGTTTGGATCGACCCATCATTGTCGCTTACCTGATGATCATCGTCTTTGTGTTTGTGATTATTAACTTGGTGGTCGATGTCTTGTATTCGATCCTCGATCCCCGCGTGCGGCTTCAGGATGTTTCATCATGAGTGAACAAATGACCCAGACTGCGCCGCCAGCTGACGTTCAGCCCTTGGCAAAGGTGCAAACGCCGCTGCAACGATTTGCATCGGATTATTTTGAAAACAAGATCGCCGCGGGTGCATTATTCGTCCTTATTGGCATCATTTTTATCGCCATTTTTGCCCCCTTAATCTCGCCCCAAGACCCTTATGATCTGTCATCGGTCAGCGTGCTTGATTCCAAGATGCCACCGGGATCTCAGCACTTTGATGGCTGGACGTTCTATCTTGGGACAGATGGGGCCGGTCGTGATTTGCTCAGTGCTATATTTTATGGCCTTCGGATCAGTCTGGGCGTCGGTATTGTGTCAGGCGTTATCGCCCTCGTCATTGGTGCCGCCATCGGCATGATCGCAGCTTACTTTGGCAGTTGGGTTGATACGTTGATCATGCGGATCGTTGATATCCAGCTCTCATTCCCAACGATCCTTGTGGCCCTCATCTTGCTCGCGCTTTTGGGCAAGGGGGTCGATAAAATCATCATCGCATTGGTGATTGTGCAGTGGGCGTATTATGCCCGGACCGTTCGTGCCTCGGCCTTGGTTGAGCGCGGCAAGGAATATATCGAAGCGGCGACGTGTCTCGCGTTGCCGCAAAAACGTATCATGTTCCGCCACATGTTCCCCAACTGCCTGCCACCATTGATTGTGGTCGCGACCTTGCAAACGGCGAGCGCTATTTCTCTCGAAGCCACGCTGAGCTTCTTGGGGGTTGGCCTCCCGGTGAGTGAGCCGTCACTTGGATTGCTCATATCCAATGGCTTTGATTACATGTTAAGTGGACGTTTCTGGATCAGTTTCTTCCCAGGGATAGCTTTGTTGATCACCATCGTTTCCATCAACCTGGTCGGTGATCAATTACGCGATGTGCTGAACCCGAGGTTACAGAAATGACCGACGCCGCGCACACATTGGAAGTTCGTAACCTCAAGACACACTTCTTAACCAAAGCTGGTGTGGCCAAAGCCGTTGACGGTGTCAGCTTCACCGTTGGCAAAGGCGAAGTCATGGGCCTGGTCGGTGAATCAGGATCCGGGAAATCTGTTACCGGATTTTCGATCATCGGCTTGGTTGACCCGCCCGGTGAAGTCGTGAGCGGCGAAGTGCTGTACAACGGCAAAAATTTGGTCGGGCTTCCCGACGAGGAAATGCGTGATTTACGCGGCAATCGGATCGCAATGATCTTCCAAGACCCGATGATGACGTTGAACCCCGTGCTGCGCGTCGATACGCAAATGGTCGAAACTATTAAGGCACATGATTCCTCAGTCAGCGAAACCGAGGCGATACAGCGTTGCCGTGATGCTTTGGGCCAGGTCGGTATTCCCGCCCCTGAAGAACGGTTGAAGTCTTACCCGCACCAGTTTTCTGGTGGGATGCGACAGCGCGTCGCCATCGCCATTGCGCTGTTGAATAAACCGGACCTGATCATCGCGGACGAACCAACAACGGCACTGGATGTCACCATCCAGGGTCAGATTTTATACGAAGCACAAAAATTGTGCAGCGAAACCGGGACGTCGATGATCTGGATTACCCATGATCTGGCGGTGGTCGCAGGCTTGGCCGACAAGATTTGCGTCATGTATGGCGGTCGCATCGTTGAGCAGGGCGAAATCAGCGAAGTACTAGATCATCCTGTGCATCCGTATACGCGTGGCTTACTGGGTTCTGTGCCAGGGCATGGCACCCGTGGTAAACGGCTTTTTCAGATCCCGGGCATGGCCCCATCATTGCTAAACCTGCCACAGGGATGTGCCTTTCAGGCGCGCTGCCCACGGGCGGATGAGGCATGTAATATTGAGCCAGAAATTTCTTCACCTGTCGCGGGTCGTGAAATCCGATGCTGTCATCCCCACCTCGATCCAAGCGAGGAGGTCACGGCATGAGCGAAGCAATGTTGTCCGTTAATAATTTAACCAAGAACTTCGTCAAGCGACTGGACCTTGCTGGAAAGATCGCCAGCAAGCTTGGTTCTGACATTCGTGAAGAAGTGGTCCACGCCGTCGATGGCGTAACCATCAACATTCCGCGTGGTGGTGTTGTTGGTCTGGTCGGCGAAAGTGGTTGCGGTAAATCGACATTGGGTCGAATGATCGCAGGGATTCTAAAACCCACATTCGGCGAGATCATCTACAAAGGCGTGTCCATCACGGACATGAACGACGACGAAATGCGTCGTGCCGCATTGCAGATTCAGATGATTTTCCAAAACCCGTTCGCCAGCCTGAATCCGCGTATGCGGGTAGAGGATATCATCGGCGAAGCACCATTGGTGCACGGGATGATCACATCGGCTGAAAAGTCTGAGTACGTCCGCGACATCATGCAAAAGGTCGGCCTTGATCCTGAATATCGACGCCGCTATCCACATCAGTTTTCTGGTGGCCAGCGGCAACGAATCGGGATCGCACGTGCCTTGGCGGTTAAGCCTGAATTCCTGGTCTGTGACGAGGCGATTGCCGCGTTGGATGTATCTATTCAATCGCAGGTCATCAACCTGTTCATGGACCTTCGAGAAGATCTCGACCTGACGTACTTGTTTATCAGCCACAATTTGTCGGTGGTGGAGCATATCTCTGACCGCGTCGTGATTATGTATTTGGGCCGGATCGTTGAGATTGCCGAGACCGATGATTTATTCAAAGATCCAAACCACCCATATACACAGGCTTTGTTGAACGGCATACCAAGACTTGATCAACGTGGCATTGATTATGAACCCATCGATGGCGAAATCCCGTCGCCGCTTGACCCACCGCCGGGCTGCCATTTCCATCCGCGCTGTCCGCATGCGATCGACCGCTGCAAAGCGGAGCGACCCGAACTGCGCGAGATTGCGGCAAATCGCTGGTCGGCCTGTCATTTAAACGATCAGGCATAAGGCCATGGGCGAACCCGTTATCATTTCTCGTCCGACTGGTGGAACCGACAACATTCCGTTGGTGTATGACAGTCCGCATAGCGGATATGACTATCCGGACGATATGAACTCAATCGTACCGAATAAGATTTTACGACAGACCGAGGATGCCTTTATTGATGCGCTGTTTGGTCACGTGTCCGTTCTAGGCGCTGTCTTCCTCAAGGCGACGTTTCCTCGATGTTACATTGATCCGAACAGATCAACCGAGGACATTCAGGTGGATGCGCTGGATGGTCCTTGGCCGGGTCCCGTGAATAATTCGATTAAAGTCAATCGAGGCGCTGGCCTGACGTTCACAAAAATTCAAGGGGAGCTAGAGATTTACGATCGCAAGCTTTCGGTGGCTGAGGTACAGCATCGCATTGATGCTTATTGGCAGCCTTATCACACAGCCTTGAACAACGAACTTGATCGACTGCATTCGTTATTCGGCCAAGTCTGGCATATCAACTGTCATTCGATGCCAGCAAAGGGCAATGAGCATTCCGAAGATGGACCTGTTGAGCGTGCCGACTTCGTGCTGGGTGATCGCGACGGTACCACCTGTGCACCAGAATTTACCCAATTCGTTGCCGACTTCCTCTCCGGTCGCGGTTACGACGTTGCCATCAACTGGCCGATGAAAGGTGTCGAGCTGGTACGAAAACACGGCCGTCCGGACGAGAATCGGCATAGCTTGCAAATTGAGGTTAATCGGCGTCTGTATATGCATGAAACAGAGATCACGCAGAATGATCTCTATCCAGAGACGGCGCTGGTACTCGCAGATATGAATGCAGAGATCGCCAATTTTGTGCGCGGACGTTTATAAAACAGGAAAGCTAATGCGGCATGTCTGACCCGGTCATCATCAAACGACCCAACGCTGACATACCCGAAATTCCGTTGTTGTTCGATAGCCCACACAGCGGCAATACCTTCCCAGATGACATGCGCCCCGCCATCGACATTCATAAACTTCGTAAAAACGAAGATGCCTTTATCGATGAATTGTTTGGGTCGGCTACGGACCTGGGCGCGACGTTGATCATGGCAACATTTCCACGCACGTATTGTGATACCAACCGATCAGAATTGGATGTTGATCCTGCTGCACTCGATGGTGTGTGGGACCTGCTATCAGAGCCGTCGGAAAAATTAAAGATACGTGGTGCCGGGGTCGTGCCGGTAAAAGTGCACGGCTTGACAGAAATCTACGATCGGCGTTTGACGGTCGATGAGGTGAAGCATCGTCTGAACACCTGTTGGTGGCCTTATCATAATGCGATGCGGTCAGAGCTGGATCGGCTTTATGCAGCGCATGGGGGTGTTTGGCATATCAACTGTCATTCGACCCGGGCCAGAGGAAACAAGACAGACCCGGATGGTGAGGCTGAGCGCGCCGATTTCATCCTTGGGAATCGGAATGGCGAGACATGTAGCGCCGAATTCATGGCGACCATGGAAACGTTTTTGAAAGGGCGTGGGTATTCGGTTGATATCAACTGGCCCATGAAGGGTGTTGAATTGGTGCGCCGCTATGGTGATCCGGGTGCGAACAGACACAGTTTGCAGATTGAGCTCAACCGTAAGTTCTATATGGATGAGGCTTTGATCGAAAAAAATCACCTTTATGCGGAAATGGCGACACTCATGGCGGATATGAACGCTGAGATGGCTGAATACGTCCGCGCGCAATAATCATAATTTCATCGGACCTGTCATCAGAACGTCAGCGTTTGCTCGTATGATTTGTTTCTTTTATAAGGGCCGCAACACAACGCGGAGCTAACGCACATGGAAACGCTTATATTCAGTGTCCACGAATTCATGATTATGATGGGCATTTTGAGAGAACAAAAAAACGAAGGCAAAGATATCCCCAAAGACTCCATTTGGAATACTTGGCAGCCTCGTTACCAAGAACTTGATCGTGATCTTGAAAAGCTCGACATGATGCGGCGTGCCGACATGTTGTTCGACGGCAAGGTGACGTTCCATGATGTCTCGAACGACATGATCCGAGAAGTCATGAGCCTGGTCGACATTCATCTGAAGTTTGAGCAAAACCTGATCGAAGAAGGCGACCTGGACGGTGACCCGGATGAAGTCGAGATTTGGCGGATGCTTCGCCTTCGTCTTGAAACATCCCTGGAACAGGCTGGCTGATTGTCTCAGCTAATCGATTGATGGTTCATAAGGTCTTTTG
The DNA here is from genome assembly GCA_002389175.1 of Rhodospirillaceae bacterium UBA4479. GTDB lineage: Bacteria > Pseudomonadota > Alphaproteobacteria > Rhodospirillales > Casp-alpha2 > UBA4479. The sequence continues at coordinate 21,162 of DGNZ01000320.1, forward strand.
GGACGATCCCTACTTAACCACACTACAAACCGAAGTCGGCCGGGTCATCGGGGATCAAGTCACCCTGCGCGATACCATCTTCTTTGCCCAATCGGGTGGCCAGGAAAGCGACAAGGGCACCATCGGTGTCTTTCCTGTCCTGAATGCGCGGTGGGAAGGTAAAGATATCCGATACACGTTGCCGCCGGATCACGATTTGCGGGTGGGCAATGTGGTGACGATCATGATCGACTGGCCGCGCCGCTACAAGCTCATGCGGCTACATTTTGCCGCCGAGATTGTTCTAGAACTTGTGTATTCGACCCTCAAGAAACCAAAGAAGATCGGGGCGCATATCGCCGAAGACAAGGCGAGGATTGATTTCGATTTCAAAGAGAACATCGACAAGCATTTGGATAAACTGACGCTGATGGCGAATATCGTGGTTGCCAACAACTACGTCATCGAAAGCGGATTCAGCGACCGCGCGGCCGAGCGCCGCTACTGGAAAATTCCAGGCTTTGCGCAAGTCCCTTGCGGCGGCACACATCTGAAACGCACTGGCGAGATCGGCGAAATCAGCTTAAATCGCAAAAACGTCGGTCGCGGCAAAGAACGGATCGAAGTCCGCGTCGCCTAGTCGTCTGATGTTAGCTGGCGGCGCTGATAATCGCCTCGGTATCCAGTCCGTATTCGCTATATAGATCAATCAAATCACCACATTGACCAAACCGGTCCACGCCAAGCGGGATGACGCGTCTGCCATCGACAGCGCCCAGCCATGCCAGCGTTGCCGGATGCCCGTCCATGATGGTGATCAGCGGCTGACCCTTGGGCGCATCATCCAACAACTTCACGATCCATGAATTTTCGGATTGGGCCGTCCAATTCGTAAACAGTCGATCTGCCGATGTGATGGCCAGCAATCCGGCCCCGTCAATCTGCTTGGCGGCGGCTTCAGCCTCGGGTGCGATAGCACCTGCGTAAATGATGATGGGCGATTTCGTATCTTTGGGTTTTTGGCGCCAATACGCACCTTGTTGAATGCCTTCGCGTAGCGCTTTGGTCATTTTGCGTTTCTGTTGAATGACTGGGCGCGTCGATAATCGCAAGTAGACCGATCCCCCATCGTCGGCCTGCATATGATGAAAGCCCCAGGCCATGATTTCCGCCAGCTCGTCGGCATAGGCAGGTTCAAACGATGTCAGCCCCGGCTGTCCCATGCCAATCATCGGCGTTGATATGCTTTGGTGCGCGCCGCCTTCGGGGGCCAATGTGATCCCGGCGGGCGTGGCGACAACCATGAACCGCGCATCCTGATAACACGCGTAATTCAACGCATCCAAACCGCGTGCGATAAATGGATCGTACAATGTGCCGATGGGGAACAGGCGTTCACCGAAGATGGAATCAGATAAGCCGAGCGCACCCAACATCACGAACAAGTTGTTCTCTGCTATGCCCAATTCGAAATGCTGGCCCGCGCTTTTGAATTCCCATTTTTGCGAAGACGGGATTTGTTGCGAACGAAATGTGTCGGCTTTTTCATCGCGTGCAAACAGGCCCCGGCGGTTGACCCAACCGCCAAGGTTGGTGGATTGGGTCACGTCCGGTGCGGTGGTGACGATCCGTCGTGCGAGTTCTGAGTCTTTATCACCCGCAAGCTCGTACAAAATTTTCCCAAATGCCTCCTGGGTCGAGATTTTTTCAGATTCAGGGACGGGTAGTGAAGTGGGCAGATCAATCTTGTCCGCTGTGAACCGTCGCCGACCTTTTTGAATAAATGGCACGTCGGTGATGAACCGCTGCAGCAGGTCGGCTTGGTCTTCCATGCCTGCAAAGGGCTTCCACTCATCACCCGGGGCGATATTCAAGCTGTCGCGATATCCTTCGAGTTGGGGCGCGTTAAGGATGCCCGCGTGGTTGTCCTTGTGACCTGCCAGCGGCAGTCCCCAGCCTTTGATGGTATAGGCGATGAAGCACGTCGGCGTGTCGTCCTTGGCAGCCTCTTCAAACGCTTCCATCAACGTTTCGATACAGTGACCGCCCAGATTCGCCATCAACGATTGCAGTTGGTCATTATCGTAGCTCGCGACCAATTCCATGGTGTCGGCGTTATTGCCAAGATCGGCACCCAGTTGTTCACGCCACGCGGCACCGCCTTGGAATGTCAGGGCAGAATACAAATCGTTCGGGCATTCGTTGATCCAACGGCGCAGCGCCTTGCCGCCCGGTTTTTCGAATGCCGCCATCATTTTCTTGCCGTATTTAACGGTGATGACGCGCCAGCCCGTGGTCCGAACAACGCGGTCGATCAGACGAAACATTTGATCCGGCACATTGGCGTCCAGGCTTTGGCGGTTGTAATCGATAATCCACCAGCAATTCCGAAGGCCGTGTTTCCATCCTTCCCAAAGGGCTTCGTACATGTTGCCTTCGTCCATTTCGGCATCGCCCACCAGTGCGACCATGCGGCCTGTTTCTTGTTGGGCGACGCTGTCCATGTGACGGCGCAGGTAATCTTGGACCATCGACATAAAGATCGTCATGGCCGGGCCCATGCCGACGGACCCGGTTGAAATATCGACATCGTCCGTGTCTTTGGTCCGCGACGGATAACTTTGCGCGCCACCAAACGCCCGGAAATTTTCTAAATTCTCCTGGGTCTGGTTGCCGAACAAATACTGAATGGCATGAAACACGGGGCTCGCATGCGGCTTTACGGCGACGCGATCTTCGGGGCGCAGCGCCGACATATACAATGCCGTTAAGATCGCCACCGATGACGCGCAGGATGCCTGATGCCCGCCGACCTTGATGCCATCACGCTTTTCGCGGATGAAATTGGCGTTGTGGATGGTCCAGGTCGAAAGCCACAAAATTTTCTTCGCCAGCGTTTCAATCGCGGCGAGTTTTTCAGCTTTGTCCAGTGTCGGGCCTTGGTCTAACGGTGACATGTCATTCTCCTATGTGTGATCAGAATGTACCTGAATGTCCCGTTTGCGTCATTGCGAAGTGATGCTCAAAACCACTATGTTACGCAATAAATGAATACATATTTAGATGAAATAGATACTTTATGCCAAAAATGGTCTTAGATGAGATTGATGAGCGAATCTTGGCCGAGCTTCAATCCAATGCCCGATTAAGCAATGTTGATCTGGCAGATCGCGCCGGATTGTCGCCATCACCCTGCCTTCGCCGGGTCCGCGCATTAGAGGAAGCGGGCGTCATTCGGGGCTACGCGGCCCTTGTCGATCAAGAATCCGTCGGTCTGCCCGTCAGTGTATTTGTCATGGTTAGTTTGGAACGTCAGGTCGAAAAAGCGCTCGAGATTTTTGAAGAACGCATCCGTGCTCTCCCCGAAGTGATGGAGTGTTATTTGATGACAGGGGACAGTGACTATTTACTCCGCATCGTGACATCCGACTTGCAAGCGTACGAGCAATTCCTGATGCGCCACCTGACCAAGTTCCCAGGGGTGAACGGCATCAAATCAAGTTTCGCGTTGAAGCAAGTCGTCTATCGCACAGAGCTTCCCGTATCGGGAATGGAATGATGATGTTTAAGACGGAGTTTTGACAGTGACGCATTTTACACGACGCGGCTTTATCGGTTTCTCGGCACTGGGTGTGGTCGCATTGGCGGCGAAGCCAAGTGTTGCCGCCCCCAAGGCAGAGCTATGGGATCGATGGACCAGACACGATACGGCATCATTGGTGCGTGTTGATCACAGTGCGTGGGAGCAGTTCTTGAAAACATATCTCAAGGACAATCCGAGCGGTTTGAACCGGGTTGATTACGCAGGCGTCAGTGCCGCCGATCAAAAAGCATTGGACGGATATATTGCGCTTCTCAGCGGTACGTCGATCTCGACGCTAAATGGCGCCGAGCAACAAGCCTATTGGATTAATTTCTATAACGCACTGACGATCCAGGTTGTGCTGCAACACATGCCGGTGAAATCGGTCCTGGATATAAATATCTCACCGGGACTGTTTTCGAGTGGCCCATGGGGCAAGAAACTGGTGACCGTTGAAGGCGAAGAGTTGAGCCTTGATGATATGGAACACCGCATCCTGCGCCCGATCTGGAAAGACCCGCGCATTCACTATGGTGTGAATTGCGCATCGGTCGGGTGTCCTGATTTGATTATGAACCCTTATGACCCGGCGACACTTGATGCGGCACTGACGGCCAACGCTATCGCTTATGTGAACAGCCCGCGCGGTGTGCGGATCGAGGGCGGCAAAGTCATCGCATCAAAAATTTACGATTGGTTCATCGAAGATTTTGGCGGCAACGAGGCGGGCGTGCTCGCGCATCTACGGCAATACGCCGAAGGTGATCTGAAGGTTGCCTTGGAAAAAGCGACCAAGATCAGCGATTACGAATACGACTGGTCCTTAAACGCAGCCTAGGAACTACCGCAGCCGGATGTCTTTGATCATGCCAAAACACATGGCATTCAAGTCATCCGCATCGCCGGAAATCGCCACGTAGGCGACCGGCGGCAATTCTTTGCCGAAAGCCCGTTTATAGTCAGCTTCCAAATCGATGGTTTCAGTGAACCATTTTCCCATCGGATCGCTTGAGGTTTTTTGAATGATCATGAACCCTTGATCGGGCAGATGTGGATGCGGGAATTCGGCCTTTTCATCATCACCCCAGACGTAGGTGATGACGCGACCGCGGGCAAAAGGATGGAAAGCGCCTTTTAGCCGGGACATAAAATCATCCTCGGCAAAAACAACATGCACGGCCAATACGCGGTCATCACCGTCGGTGCGCTTTAGGTCCGTTGCGGGTAGGCCATCGACGACCTGCCATGACCAAGACAACGTGCTGACCTGTAACGGATCATCGGCGACCAGGCGGTATAGAACACTCGATCCGCTGTCGGATCGAACTTCGATCTCGCCGTTTGGGGTGCCCGTAAACATTGACGGTGCGATGCCATCAAATTTTAGCATCTCCCAACCCAGCGATGTCAGGTCGGGACCAATCGGCAAAGTGGTTTCGGCCGCCGCATGGCTTGTACGTTCAAATAACGCACCCATGCCCAGAACCAAACACACCGCGATGATTGTTTTTCGTATCAGCATAGTGACAGTTGATGCCCGTCCTTATGCCAAGCCGCAACTAAAATCAGCAGCTGTGATGCTGTTGTGACCGGACGTGAGATCACGCGTTAGATTGCCGGATGGCTTCGAGTACAGCGTCCGTTATTTCACGCGTGGTGGCGGTGCCGCCCAGGTCTTGGGTCAGGTGCGTGCCCTCTGCCGTGACGCGTTCAATGGCTTGCATCAGACGCGCGGCGGCCTTGGGTTGATCGTTGTATTCCAGCAGCATGACGCCCGACCAGAATGAACCCAATGGGTTGGCGATCCCTTGGCCCATGATATCAAAGGCCGATCCGTGAATGGGCTCAAACATCGACGGCACATTTTTTTCAGGTCGCAGGTTCCCCGTCGGTGCAATCCCAAGCGACCCTGAAAGGGCGGCGGCCAAGTCGGACAATACGTCGGCGTGCAGGTTGGTGGCGACCACGGTGTCGATGCTTTCGGGCTTCAACACCATGCGCTGGGTCATCGCATCGACCAGCATTTTGTCGGTGGTGACGTCGGGGTAGTCGCCCTTGATTTCATCAAAAACGGCATCCCAGAACACCATGCCATGACGCTGCGCGTTCGATTTCGTCACCAGTGTCAGAAGCTTGCGGGGGCGCTTGCGCGCCAATTCAAATGCAAAGCGCTGAATGCGCTCCACACCGACGCGGGTGAACACAGACACATCGAAACCGACTTCTTCGGGCAGCCCCTGATGGACGCGCCCGCCTGCACCTGCGTATTCACCTTCGGAATTTTCACGGACAATAACCCAATCCAGTTCTTTGGGGCCGACACCTGCGAGAGGTCCATTGATTCCGGGTAACAGCTTGGTCGGGCGCACGTTGGCGTACTGATCCAGTGTTTGGCAGATTTTCAGGCGCAGCCCCCACAGCGTGATGTGATCGGGCACACGCGGGTCACCAGCGGATCCAAAGAAAATCGCATCGAATGTGCGCAACGTATCCAAGCCGTCTTCGGGCATGAAGTCGCCGTGATCCAAATAGCGTTGGGTGCTCCAATCAAAGGTCTCCGCATCAATATCGAAATTGCCATCGCGTTCTGAGACGGCGTGCAAAACTTCCATGCCCGCTTCGATGACTTCGGTGCCGATGCCATCCCCTGGAATGGCGGCGATTCTGATGGTCGGTTTAGACATGATAGCTCCTAAGGTGGGATGGTCGCGAGAGGGGTCAAATTGCGTGGGGTCTCACATAAAGATATGATCATTCACCGAAATTAAAAGAGGCCAATACGTTGGCAATCGCAGCGAAAAAGCAAAGCTGGCTGGATTTTGAGAAATGGTGCGTGCTTCGCGGCTTAAGCCCGGCGCCCGCCAATCCATGGACGCTGTGTGCGTATATTCGTGTCATTGAAAAAACCAAGACCCCCGTTGCCCTGAAACGTCACATCGGTCAAATCGGGATGATGCACTTCGAGAAACTCCGAAAGCGCCCGGATCGCGACCCAAAGGTGAAGCTGATGCTCGAAATTGTCCAGGAACAGGCTGACGCTGCAAAGGAAAACAAAGCCGTCCCGGTATTGTTCGACGCCGATGACTTTTTGGATGCGGACAAGCCAAAGCCCAAGAAAAAACCCGCAAAGAAAACCGATAAGAAACGTGGATTGAGTACGGAGCCAAAACTCGTACGCCGCAAGAAAATCTAGCCCATCTTTGTTATTCGACGGTGGCTGTCCCTTCCAGGACTATTGGAACGTTATTTCGGACAATCTCAATCCGGCCAACGTAAACGCCCGGTAACCATCCATTTTTGGGGCGACTTCGGCCAGTCCTTAGATATTGATAAGCACGTGGCCGATTCATTTTGAGTGTTTGTGATTTCACCAATCTGCCATCAGGCCCAATCAAGGACGAGGTTAAGATGTCGCCCTTTTTTAAAGTGAAAATTTCAGTCCAAAACACCAAAGTAGGGACATCTTGTTTGAAAACCCGTTTTGTCAAAGTGCCACTCTGCATTTCCTTCGTCTCAACAGCGCCGACAGCAAAGCCCAGATTGAATGCCTGTGGACCTGGATACTCCAAGGCTTTCAATGCTTGATCTGACCATAAACTCTTAGAACTAGGTGATGGTGATGGATTACATAGCGATATCAATGCTTCGCCTGTGAACGGGTCTATCGGTGTGTCGCCGTTTTGAACAGTGACGTGCACATGCGGAAACTCGGTAAAACCAGACATACCGACATCGCCCAAACGATCACCTGTATTAACTTGGTCGCCACGCTTTACACGAAGGCTACCCGCTTTCATATGGCAATACTGTGTAAACCAATTGTCGGCATGCAGGATGCCAACGCTATTGCCGCATTCTCGCCCTCTTATATTTGTTCGGGTCTTTAGTTCGGCGCGTGTGGTTTCCGGCATACCATCGCGGATGCCGATCACTTTGCCCGGCGCTGACGCCAGTACTGATACCCCTGCGGCCATGATTCGCTTGTTGGCGATGGCAATGTCTGTGCCGCGATGCGAGTTGTAGGTATTTGCACCGCAGCGATAATCTTGTCGACCAGGACCCGGGTCACGATCAGGGAGATTCACAAGCCAGCATGTACTGCCCACTTGGCAATCGATGGGCAACTCCAACACAGGTGGTTCAGCATTCCCGAGGCTCGGCAACGCAAGTGCAGCAAATACAACGCAAAATGCGCCAAAATATGAACGCAGTTGCGGCATAACAGGTTCAAAAACGTGCCTTATTTTGCTTTGGAAACCCCACCAAACGCTTTCTTGCCGTATTAAGATACAGCCTTTATATTGCACTGCACGCATTTGCTGCAATTGCGAATGCACCCGAGAACCAGAACAAGGATAAGCCGGATGGACCAGCTGACCAATCCCATGGATAAACTTCATGGTTATTATTTTGAAGACCTAGAAGTCGGTATGCACGATGTTTTCGCGAAAACAGTCACCGAAGCCGATATTATGGCATTTGCGGGCATTTCCGGCGACACCAACCCGGTGCACCTGAACCACGAATTCGCATCGATGACGATGTTCGAAGGTCGTATCGCACACGGCATGCTGTCAGCAGGCTTCATTTCAACCGTGATCGGCACCAAGTTGCCTGGTCCGGGTTGCATCTATGTTGGTCAGTCTCTTCGTTTTAAAGCACCTGTCCGCGCTGGTGATACTGTTGCTGCGCATTGCACGGTGACCAAATTGATCGAAGAAAAGAAATTTATCGAACTGAAGACGCAGTGCATAGTTGGCGACAAAGTCGTCATCGATGGCGATGCCACAATTATGGTTCCTTCGCGCGTCAAATAAGCTCACGTATTTTCGTGATCGATCAGGGCGCCTTCGTGGCGCCCTTTTTCGTGCCTAAATTTGTGCTGATACTGCGATCAAATTACCGTTGCGATATTTGCTAAATGGTTATTTTGAGAGAGGATTGATCATGTTTCGACTTCGCGATGTTTGCTTGAGCCTTTTTCTTGTTCTGACCACAGGTGTTTCCATGGCAGGAGCGCTGAAAACACCGACGGACAGCATTATCTTGCGGCTTGATGGTAGCGTCACTGCGGTGAATGTCGAAAGCGCCACTGTCTTTGATTTGCCTATGCTGAAAGCACTGGGAAGCGAGACGTTTTCAGTCAAAACTGAATGGACCGAGGGCACGCCGACCTTCACAGGTGTCCCGCTAAAAGCCTTAATGGATAATGTGGGCGCGAGTGGATCCGAAATTATTGCCACGGCGGCCGATGGCTATGCCATTTCCCTTCCAGTGGCCGATGTGGACCGATACAACGTACTGCTGGTTTATGCCATCGATGGTACGGAACTGGACCATACAGACAAGGGCCCGTTGTGGATTATGTATCGCTGGGATCAGATGACTGCCCAAGAGATTGAAGATAAATCCCCAAATGCGGTCTGGCAGTTGCAACAACTCACATTTGAATAGCCGCCATTAGGCTTGACGCGCCAAGGGCTCGCTGACACTTTCCTCGCCTATGCGTGTCTATAGAAACGTTCAATCCGTCGCACCAGAGCATACCGGGGCCGTTGTTGCCGTTGGTAACTTTGATGGTGTCCACAGTGGCCACCGTGTGGTGATCGGCGAGGCGGGTAAAATCGCCACTGCAGCGGGCCTGAAATGGGGTGTGCTGACGTTTGAGCCCCATCCCCGGAACGTGTTCCAGCCCGACATTCCACCATTTCGAATCACGCCGTTTGCTGACAAGGCACGGCACATTCGTGATTTGGGTGTTGATTTCATGATCGCGCAGAAATTCGATATGGAATATTCGGGTCAATCTGCTGCGACGTTTGTTGAACAATCGCTGGTGCAGGCCTTAAGTGTACGCCACTTGGTTGCTGGGTATGACTTTAAATTCGGCCATAAGCGCCAAGGCAGCTGCGAAACGCTTCTGGCTATGGGTAATGCGCACGGATTTGATTTTACGGTGGTCTCGGCGGCTTCTGATGATGGCGGTGGGCTTTATTCATCGACACGCGCGCGGGAACTGTTGGGCAAGGGTGATGTTCGCGCTGTTAGCGAAATTCTGGGTCGCCCCTTTGAGATTACGGGGATGGTCAATCATGGTGATGCGCGTGGCCGCACGATCGGCTTCCCGACGGCGAATATCGCGCTTCGGCAATATATCCATCCTGCTTTTGGCGTTTACGCGGTCTATCTTACATTGCCGGATGGGCGTGTTATTTCAGGAGTTGCGAACCTGGGTTTGCGACCGACCGTTGCGGGCAATACTGCGCCAAGATTAGAAGTGCATTTGTTCGATTTCGAAGGTGATATTTACGGCCACAAAGTGTCCGTGCAATTCGTTGAGATGTTACGCGCAGAAAAGAAGTTTGACGGATTGGATGCTTTAAAGGCACAAATCGCCCGCGATAGTGAACAAGCACGCGCCATACACAATATTTGAAACGCGACTGAAATTTTATCCACGAAGACGTAAAACAAAGACCTAAAACCATGACTGTTGATTACAAGTCCACGATCTATCTGCCGAAAACCGATTTTCCGATGAAAGCCGGATTGCCACAGCGCGAGCCTGAATTGCTCAAGCATTGGCAAGATACCGACTTCGAAGGGGAACGGGCCCGTATTTCCGAGGGTCGCGAGAAATTCATCCTTCATGACGGGCCGCCGTACGCCAACGGCAACCTGCACATCGGACACGCGCTGAACAAGATCTTGAAGGACGTCATCAACCGGACCCAGCAGATGCAGGGCAAGGACGCCCGCTATGTGCCGGGCTGGGACTGTCACGGTCTGCCGATCGAGCACAACGTCGAGAAGAAGATTGGCAAGGCTGGAGTCAAGGTTGAGTATTCAACTTTCCGTAAGAAGTGTCGTGACTATGCGATGAAGCAGGTCGATGGCCAGCGCCAGGGCTTTGTCCGATTGGGTATTCTCGGTGATTGGGAGAATCCTTATCTGACCATGAACTATAAAGTTGAGGCGGATACCATCCGCGCACTCGGCAAGATTGCGGCGAATGGCCATCTGGTGAAAGGCTATAAGCCGGTCTATTGGAGTGTTGTGGGCGGATCTGCGCTGGCTGAAGCCGAAGTTGAGTATCAGGATAAAACCTCCTATAGCATCGATGTAGCCTATCAGGTTGGCGATGCACAGCAGCTGGAGAAAATCTCTGCGGCATTTGCCGGTCTGCCCGGTGAAGGTGATATCAACATCCTGATCTGGACGACTACGCCTTGGACGATCCCCAGTAGCCAGGCGATCTCAGTGGGTGCTGAACTGGATTATGTGTTGGTGCAGATTGCCGGAGAACAGGGTCCATTGCGATTGATCTGTGCGCAGGCGTTGCTCGAGTCGGTGGTGCAGCGCCTGGGCGTTGAAGATTGCCAACAGCTGGCAACCTGCAAAGGACAGGCGTTGGAAAATGTGGTGGCAAGACATCCATTTTACGATCGCGATATTCCGGTGTTACTTGGCGAGCATGTCACCACCGATGCCGGTAGTGGCTGCGTGCATACCGCACCAGACCACGGCATGGAAGACTTTGTGGTGTCGCGCCAATATGGTATCGGTACGCTGAATTATATTCTCGACAACGGTCTGTTCGGCGAAAATGTCGAGCTGTTTGCGGGCCAGCATGTCTATAAGGTTGACGAGTCGGTTCTCGAGGTGCTGCGCGAACATCACCGCCTGCTTAGCTGCAGTCAATTTGTTCACAGCTATGCTCACTGCTGGCGCACCAAGACGCCACTCATTTATCGGGCTACCCCCCAGTGGTTTATTTCGATGGATAAAAATGGCCTGTTGAGCAAAGCCAAGGAAGCGGTGAAAGAGGTTAAGTGGCATCCCGAGTGG
>DGNZ01000074.1 GCA_002389175.1 Rhodospirillaceae bacterium UBA4479
GAGCAGCGCCAAACGCTTCGAACTCAGATCGAGGCGGAGCAAGCGCGTGCCCAGACCATTAACAACCAACAACGTACAGCAGATAGAACCTCTGAAGCTATTAACGAAACTCGGCTTGATCGTGAATTAATTCGCTCCATCACGGATGCTGAGCGGATTGCAGCTGCCCGTGTGCAAGAAACGAATGATTTGCGCATTCTTGAACGCCAAAACCGCACAACTGATGACAACATCCAAACCCTGGATGATGATCTTTTACGTGAATCAATCCGTGACGCATTTAGTCCGCTTCCAGAATTGCAACAGAATCAGAACGCGTCGCGCGCATCGCAAACAGATGACTCGTTACCAGTCAGCACAGATGAAATCACGCTGCGCGAATTACTGTCGGAACGTGATGTGCGCTTGTCAGACCGCGCCGTGAATGAACAATCATTCACACAACAGCAAACACGGGATTTTGATCGCTCCGTCCAAGCGATTAATACGTTTGTAACGCAACCTGGCGATACCCCAAGCTTTGAAGAGCGCGGTGGAATCGTAGACTTTCAGGCTTAAACGCTTATTTGGGCGTGCTGCGGTCTTTGATCTCAAGGGCCTTTAGATGGGCCACCAACGGATACAACGCCGACAAAATCGATATCAGCAGGCCAACGCCGCTTTCACGATATCCTTTGCGCGAAACATAGCATTTCCAAAACCGTGAAAAAGTCTTTCGGACCATCGTACGAGTTCGGCCAAGTTCATTTCGTTCAACCAAATCAAGTGCCCGGTTTGTCGTATTTCGGTTGAAACGTCGGACAAGCGCCGAAATATCGTCAGCCAAGTTATGGCGAATACCGTTCGCAAAATCAGGACCCCGTTTCCCATCGAACGAGACCCCTGGGTGGACACGGTCCATCGCCCAGGCTTTCTTATCTTTGCGAAACAAACTGCCGCGTAAATCTGGCGCCAATGCAGCCATCCAGCCATGTTTAACCCAGCGGCCGTGTACATAGTTATGAATGGGGGTGAAATAGAAGTCTGCGGTATCAGCGACCACAACAGCGCTGATTTCCTGGGCCAGAGGCTCCTCGACCCATTCATCCGCATCTACTTCGAGTATCCAAGGCCCGGCACAAGCCTCAATACCCGTCATTCGGCGTTCACCCTCAATATCCCAGGCGCCTTCTATGATCTTCGCCCCATGAAATAGTGCGATGTCTTTCGTCTGATCCGTACAGCGATCAAGAACGACCACAATTTCATCTGCGAATGCCAAGCGCTTCAGGCAATCATTCAAAATCGCTTCTTCATTATGCGCGACAATCAGGGCCGAAAGTTTGGTCATAGACTGACGTTACCAAGAAATCAGGGGCCTACACCCGAAAAAACAAAAGCCGACATCCATTGAATGTCGGCTTTTGAAATTCGTTCGGAACGAAAAGATCAACGAGAGTAATATTCGATGACCAAGTTTGGTTCCATCTGCACCGGATACGGCACATCTTCGAGTTTGGGCTGGCGAATGAACGAACCGGTCATACGTTGATGATTAACTTCGATGTAGTCCGGCACTTCGCGCTCGGAACTTTCCGTTGCCAAAAGAACCATCGGAATTTGACGTGAAGCTTCTCGAACTTCAATGACGTCGCCTTCTTTGACCATGTAAGATGGAATGTTGACTTTCTTTCCGTTCACTTTGACGTGGCCGTGGTTCACAAACTGCCGTGAAGCGAACACAGTCGGCACGAACTTCATGCGGTAGACCACAGCGTCCAAACGACGCTCAAGAATACCAATCAAGTTCTGCGACGTATCACCACGACGGCGGACGGCTTCTTGATAATATTTACGAAACTGTTTTTCCGAAATGTTGCCGTAATAACCTTTGAGCTTTTGTTTGGCCATCAACTGAAGACCAAAGTCCGACGGCTTTTTGCGTCGTTGACCATGTTCACCAGGGCCATAATCACGGGTATTAATGGGGCTTTTCGGGCGACCCCAAAGATTAACACCAAGACGGCGGTTAATCTTGTACTTTGAACTAACGCGTTTACTCATTTCATGTACCCTCGTTTTCCGGGTGTTGTTGTCCCGGCTGTCATTATGACTGGGTGCAAGCACCACACACCGGAAGTAGAAGCGCGCGGAATATAGGGGATTTTCGGCAGATGTCAAAGGGTTTGGGGCTTTTTTACAGCCTTAGTTCATCGCGATATCGAGACGCGATTTAAACGCCCGTTTTCCCTTGATCGTGACATTGATTTTTCGAGAGTCCTGAACCCGCGAAATCCAACCCCGTTCCAGGAATTGGCTCGCCAATGCCGCACCTAATGCACCACCTAAATGCGGGCGCCGTTCGCTCCAATCCAGGCAACGCCGCGCCAAATGCCGGCGTGTTCCGCGAAGCTGATCAACGTCAATGCCAAGGTCATCAAAGAACTTAATGCCGCTATCCGTGGGGGTGAAATCGTCATCACCCTCCTCCAGATATCCCTGCGCCATCATGGCATCCACCAACGTAACGCCCAGCACACCCGCTAAATGGTCATAGCACATCCGGGATTCCCTAAGCTCTTGGAGTTGCTTTGAGGGGCGTTTGTGCACAATCGGGCTGTCAGGAATTAAATGCGCCAATGGTTCCAGCGCGTCGACCATTCGGGGGTCCGACAGTCGAAAATACCGATGACGGCCTTGTTTTTCGACAACCAGAAAATTCGCATCGGTCATTTTTTTCAAATGGCTTGATGCCGTTTGTGGGGTCACGCCTGCGTGCATCGCGAGTTCAGTTGCGGTCAGCGCCTGGCCCGCTGCCAAAGCTGCCAACATATTGGCACGTGCTGGCACACCGATCACCGATCCGATCATGGCAGCTGCGCGTGCATCCTGTTTTACCCATCCATCAACCATGCTCAATCTCCTTTACAATCATACTTCGACCATAAGCGAAACGTTTCTGAATGACAAATACGACGACAGCAGTAATCTATTCTAAACCCGGTCAAACATGAGGAACACACCATGAAACGCGACGATTTTCTGAAACGTCACCACGAAGGTCCGATGATCCGTATGCCGAACGCTTGGGACAAGGGAACCGCCAAAATCATGGTCGATTCCGGGGCCGAAGCGCTTGGCACGACCAGTGCCGGTATCCTTTATGCCCAGGGCCTTCCTGATTATGAGGGCGCATTGTCGCGGGATGACTGCCTTCGATACGCCGAAGACATCTGCGCTGCGGTCGACGTGCCGGTCACGATCGATTCCGAAGACGGCTATGGCGATACCCCCGAACAAGTTGCGCAATCGTTTCAGATGATGATCGAAGTTGGCGCGATGGGTGGCAGCATCGAAGACCATCCCCGTGCGGCTGGTCGTGATCTCATCAGTGCCGAAGAAACAGCGGATTGCGTTCGGGCAGCCAGAGAAACCATCGATGCGTCAGGGGTGCCGTTTGTTCTAACCGCACGCGCAGAGTGTTTTCTGGTGGGACATCCCGATCGATTAAACGAATCTATTCGCCGTATTCAAATGTATGAAGCTGCGGGCGCGCACTGCCTATACGTTCCTGGATTACGAAAACGCGAAGATATCCAGGCGGTTTTAGATGCTGTGTCATGCCCGATCAATGTCCTGATTGGTATTAAGACATTTGATCTGCCACTTTCCGAACTTGAAAGTATGGGCGTGAGGCGCGTCAGCACCGGCGGCAGCGTCGCCTGCGCTGCACTGGGGGTTATTCGCGCAGCCGTGAATGGCCTAAATGGCGAAGACCTGAGCTACCGAGAGCAGATGATCACCCATGACGAATTGACGACACTATTTGGAGACGGCCCCGCAGCCGGTATCTAGTTCTGTTGCTTTAGGTGTTAACGGCGTTGAAGCGCGCTTCGGCTTCACGAAATGCAGTTCGTGTGGCTTCGACATCCCATGGGCGTTGTTGCAATGTTTCGTGGTCCCATTCGCTCCGCGGTTCATCGGGTTCAAAGAAATCCCCACTATAAACGTGGATCGCAGCTGAGAACTTACCCAGCGGGTTCGCCACGGAATGGATAATGTTATGTCCTAGTGACGCCACTTGCCCCGTGCTAAGGGAGTCAGCCCCTGCCGCTTCTAGTCCCTGATCTGTCGTCTTCCAGAAGATGTTATCTTCTCGGCCATTATAAAGTCCGATCACTGCCGCCATGTTGTGGTTGTGCGGAAGCAGCGTCATATAAGGCGACCAGATGAAGTTAATCACCGTCAAATCCGACGACCTGTGCAGCAAATCGATACCTGCATTTTCAGGCGTGCCCAATTCCTTGACGATCTCATCAGGATTGCCAACGGCGCTGGCCACCACTTCGCGAACCGCAGCTTGTCCTTCGTCTAATGCAAGTCTGCAATCGTCGATAAACTGGTCTTTCGAAAACATAACCACTCCCAAATCAAAGAATTATTTTCATCAGATATGACGGAGCGGGACGCCCCTGTCTAGACCAAGACATTAAAATTGGGATCGCTTAGGCTTCCAATTCAGAATCCCAATAAAGGAAATCCCGCCAACTCTCATGAAGAAAGTTCGGCGGGAAGGCACGTCCGTTTTCTTGCAACGTGAAACACGTCGGTCGTTCGGGGGCCCGGAACGGGACCATCCCTGATTTTTTAGGCATCTTATTGCCCTTGGCCAGATTGCAGGGGGAACATGCCGTCACCACATTTTCCCACGTCGTGCGCCCGCCACGGGACCGCGGCACCACATGATCAAAGGTCAAATTCTCGGCGGGGAATGTTGTTCCACAATATTGGCAGCCAAACCCATCACGCAAAAATACGTTAAATCGGGTAAATGCCGGATGACGGTTCATCGGGATATATTCTTTGAGTGCGATGACACTCGGCAGCCGGAATTGTTGGCTGGGGCTGTGTGCATAACGATCATATTCGGAGATCACGGCAACCCGATCAGAGAACACTGCTTTCAGGGCGTCCTGCCACGACCATAGTGATAAAGGGAAGTAGCTGAGCGGGCGGAAATCCGCGTTCAACGCTAATGCTGGGTAACCTTCGATGGACATAAGACACTAAATCTCCTGGCCGGACGATCGAAGGATACACGATATTGCGTAAAAGCCAAATCCTCTCAGATTAAATATTCGTGACTTTTAGCAATAGTTTTACGCCGACCCAGCCCCTATTCAGAGATCTTGCAGATTGACGCCAAAGCACTCGGCCAAAAAGAACATACCAGCCTTCACACCATCATCATCCAGGCCATGCCCCAATCCTGGTCGTGCTAATCCTTCGGCGCTGACACCTGCAGCGCGAAGTTCCGCTAATGCCGCTGGCATGAAATCAAAGGGCACGATGTCGTCTGCTTGGCCGTGACATAACAATACGGGCGGTTTAGATGTGATCTCGCTACCCAGTGATTCTGAATCCACCAACATGCCAGAATACCCGATGACACCCGCACATGACACAGCGCGCCGCAGACCAACATGCAAAGCCATCATGGTGCCCTGGGAAAATCCGATCAGCGCCAAGTCTTTGTCTTCTAAGCCGCAGGCACCCAATTGCTCGTCAATAAAGGCATTCAATATGGGTGCTGCTTCGCGCGTACCGTTGGTTCGCGTATCTGGGCTCATATCCTGCAAACTAAACCATTGATAGCCTGACGGAGCGCCATCAAACTGATGGGGCGCATGCGGCGATACAAATCGCGCAGCAGGTAAGACTTTTTGGAAATAAGGAGCCAAGCTGATCAGGTCATCCCCGTCTGAGCCAACGCCATGGCACATAATCACCAATTGTTCGGGTTTGCGCCCGCCAAGGGGTTCTAGTGTGGGACCGTTTAGTTTCGGTAATTCCGGCGTTTCGTCCATCATACTTGCATGCTCCTTTGGAATGGGTGAACAAGTGGTAGCGCATTATGTCTGATATTGTCACCCGCTTCGCGCCGTCACCAACCGGCTATTTGCATTTAGGCACGGTTTATTCAGCTCTTTTTACCGAAAATGCTGCCCGTGAAGCGGGCGGACGCTTTTTGATTCGGATTGAAGACACAGACCAGGGGCGCTGCCGACAAGAATTCGAAGACCAGCTGATAGATGATCTCAAGTGGTTGGGGCTCGAATGGGAAGAACCAATCCGCCGCCAATCAGAGCACTTGGATGATTATCAAGACGCACTAATGAAACTCCGTGAACAAGGCCTTCTTTATCCATGTTTTTGCACGCGCAAAGAAATCATGGATGAAATCGAAGCCGCTGGTATGGCACCCCATGGCCCGGATGGACCTGTTTATCCTGGAACATGCAAAATATTGACGCCTGCAGAACGCGAAAAAAGAATATCCGACGGGGTTGCGTTCGCCGAGCGCTTGGACGTCAACGCCGCCGTTGAAATGACAGGGACATTGACGTGGCATGACCGTGCCAAAGGAACTATCACAGCACACCCTGAACGGTTTGGGGACGGCATCATCGCACGGAAAGATGGCTTGCCTAGTTATCATTTGGCGGTGACATGGGATGATCATATTCAGGGTGTCACGCTTGTGACCCGGGGGGAGGATCTGTTTGATGCCACTGACATTCATCGGCTGCTACAAGCTGTCCTGGGACTGAATACACCCGATTATCACCATCATAAATTGCTGTTAGATCCAGATGGTCGACGGCTCGCAAAGCGCGACAAGGATGTGAACATCAAAAGCCTACGCGATGCGGGAAAAACGCCCAAAGACATCAAGATCATGGCAGGATGGGACATCGATGCGTAAAATTTTGATCCTGTCTTTGATCATATTTGGTTGGTTTGACGTCGCTTCAGCAGAGCCTGCCCATATTGCGCAGGTCATTGAGATTGTCGATGGCGATACGGTGTTCATTGATCCGCCTCTAGAGGATGGAAACGAAATCAGACTTGTCGGTATTCAAGCACCTAAACTTCCACTCGGGCGTAAAAATTTCGACGCTTGGCCATTATCAGCTGAGGCAAAAGATCTGATCTCTGATCTAACGCTTGGACAGCAGGTCGCTTTATCTTTTGGAGGCTCTGAGCGGGATCGATATGGACGCTGGCTTGCGCACCTTCATATCACGACGGGCACGAACAAAGGCCTTTGGGTGCAAGGAGAAATGCTGCGCCAGGGCTTGGCCCGTGTTTACAGTTTTGCCGACAACCGATCCCAAGTTGATGCAATGTTGGCACTAGAAAAAGAAGCCAGGCAGACGAGACGCGGCATTTGGGCGCAAGACTACTACGCCATACGGAACGCCGACCCTGTTGCCCTGGAACGCGAACTCGGCACATTCCAGTTGATCGAAGGGCGAGTGGTCGATGCGGCAAAGGTCAAAGGCACTATTTATCTTAATTTTGGGGCCGATTGGCGCACTGACTTCACTGTATCTTTGCGTCATAAAACCGTTCGCATGTTTAAAAAAGCAGGTATCGACCCGCTTTCCCTGAAAGGGCAGAGTATTCGCGTTCGGGGCTGGTTATCAAAACGGAATGGACCCATGATTAAAGCATCACATCCGGAACAAATTGAGGTCCTTGGACGTTAATTAGCTGTGTGCTGCCTCAAAATCGCCGCCGTTGAGGCACACAATACAATCGGTTTAAATATGGCAACGATGATTGAAAGAGACGCATGACGTTCACCAAAATCCCCCAACTCAGCATATGTGCCCTACTGATCTCCACGGCCTTGGTATCTGGTTGCTCAACAAACCCGGCCACTGGGGAGCAAAGCTTCACCGCCTTCATGGATGCGAAGGACGAAATCAAGATCGGTGCCGAAGAACATCCTAAAATGCTGGAAGCATTTGGTGGCACCTATGATGATCGGGCACTTGCTGCCTACGTCAATGCCATTGGGCAAAGAATGGTTGCGAAATCTGAGCTACCCGATTTGAAATTCCAATTTTTTGTGCTGAATGATGACACTGTTAACGCGTTCGCGTTGCCAGGTGGTTATGTTTACATTTCGCGCGGTCTGGTCGCCCTTGCCGAAGACGAGGCCGAACTTGCAGGTGTCATCGGTCACGAAATCGGACATGTCACTGCACGTCATAGCGCACAGCGATATTCTTCAGCTATGGCCACAAACATAGGCCTGACTGCGGTCGGTATTCTGGGCAGCGTCTTGGGCGCCCCATCCGGTCTTGGAAACCTCGCATCGTTTGGTGCACAAGCAGCACTTCAAAGCTATTCACGTAGCCAGGAACTCGAAGCCGATAAACTGGGCGTTCGCTATATGACGCAACTCGGATATGACCCGAGTGCATTGGGTGACTTCTTTTCCAAGCTAGACGCCCACACAACCATTCATGCAAAGAAAGCGGGTCAGTCGGCAGATAAATTCAACATCATGCAAACACACCCACGGACTTCTGATCGAATCAATCAGGCCAAAATTTTGGCGAAAACAGAAACACCGCCCGATGCACGCCGCGACCGACAACCATTTTTGTCTCAGATCAACGGCTTGTTGTTTGGAAAGGACCCCAAAGAGGGCTTTATGAAGGGCGATACGTTCATTCACCCAACATTAGGTTTCAAGTTTGATTACCCGTCCGGGTTCAAAGTGAACAATGGCAAAACCCAAGTCGAGGCGACCGATGACAAAGGCACCACCATCATCTTTGATATGGAAAGCCCAAAAGTCGCCACCGGCATGCCGGATCTGACCAGCTACATATCAAATCAATGGGGACCGCAATTAAAAATTAAGCCAGAGGAAGTCGCCCAGCTAACCATAAATGGTCTTCCTGCTGCAACGGCACGGGCTGCTGTTAACACCAACAAAGGGCCGCATGAACTTCGAATGCTGGCCATTAGAGCAGCACGGGACCGTCTATATCGATTTATCTTTCTGACCACCACCGAGGCAACAGATAAGATGTCCGTCGCCTTGCGCCGAACAACGTACAGCTTTAACCTTTTGAAGCCGGGTGAAGCAGATGGGTTCCAACCGCCACGCATTCGGATCAAAACTGTCAAACCCGGTGAAAGCGAAGCATCCATCGCAGCGCAAATGCCGTTTGATAATTACAATGATGATTGGTTTCGCGCGCTCAACCTGAACGCCATATCGGGTGGGTTGGCTACGGGCGAGAAAGTGAAAGTTGTTGCTAACTAAAGGGCTTTAGCGCCCGCCAATTGCAACAAATTGGTCAAAAAAGACATGGCTTCGGCATGAATGCCGCCTGCACCACTTTCGCGTGGTCCCGCGATATTTAACTTGTTGGGCTTTTTGGCTTCTAACCAACGCAATGCCGCCAACGGCGAATGCGTCCGAGTCAGATCAACAATGTGATACGGACGACCTAATTCTCGTGCTATTTCTAACGTTAACTTGGTGCCGCCCGATGGTTCTCCACGGGTTAGAATCAGCGTCGCATCACTGTCTTCGATGTTTTTACGGGTCCGGACATCGTAGGCGGAGCTTGCCGTTTCCGTGACAGGATACATCGACGGAATCGGCCCGTCTTCGGCGCGACGTCCCTTTGGGACCCATCCACCACATGAAATATTAAAGCGGATCGCCGTATCCAGGGCCGCACGGTCAACACCCGTTTGGCCACCGGATACGATTTTTTTAGGCAGGGTATCCACCGATACCGCCGTTTCCGACGGTGTATTCACGGGGATTAAGCCGCGTTTAAGATTTGTTCGAGCTTGCTGGTCGCTTTTTCCATGTCAGTTTTATCAACTGCAGCAACTTCAGCGGCAAGCCGGTCACGGGCTTGCTCATAAATTTGGCGTTCGGAGAACGACTGGTCTGGTTGACCGACATTCCGATGAAGATCACGGACCACTTCGGCGATAGATACAGGATCGCCAGAATTGATCTTAAGATCATATTCAGCTGCGCGGCGGCTCCACATGGTGCGTTTGACGCGCGGGCGGCCTTTGAGCGTATGAATGGCTTCGTCCATACGTTTCTTTGAGGACAATTTGCGCAAACCCGAGTTCGCGGCTTTGCTGGTCGGAACACGCAATGTCATGCGGTCACGATCAAAGCTGATCACGAAGAGTTCCAGTTTATGTCCCGCAATTTCGTCTTCTTCGATGCTCGTTACTTTGCCAACGCCATGCGTTGGATAAACGACAAAATCACCAGGATTGAAAAGAGGTTGTTCAGCCATGATTTACTCTGCTCTGTTCTTTCATCAAAAAACACCCGATCGCTTCACGCGTTCTCGGATGGTGGGCCCAGGAAAACCGCCACCCAATAAGTTAAGCGGTTAAATACCCATACTGATTGTGCAAAAGGGGCCTCAAAAGGCCCCAAAGCACTTATTCACTAGGTAATAGTGTAACATATTATTGCAGTGCAGAAAAGGCCCAGCGATCACCATCAAAATGATCGCTGAATTGCCTAATTCATTGAAAATCAGCCAGTTAGCGACAGATCAGTCGCCAGCACCTGGGTTTTCACTCAGCATGGCTTCTTTGTCAGGCTTACCGTCCCATGCCTCGGCATCCGGCAATTGCTCGCCTTTTCGGGTCAGGTTTGGCCAGATGTCAGCAAACTTGGTGTTCACTTCCAGCCATTTCTCGACGCCTGGCTCGGTATCGGGAACGATCGCTTCGGCAGGGCATTCCGGCTCGCAAACACCACAATCGATGCATTCGTCCGGGTGAATGACTAGGAAGTTTTCCCCTTCGTAGAAGCAGTCCACCGGACACACCTCAACGCAATCTTGGAATTTACACTTAATGCAGTTTTCCGTGACGATGTATGTCATCTCAGTTCCTCATTCACTATCGTCTAAACCTAAATTTTCTAAAGCCCGCTTTCGCGCACGCCCATTATCCTGATCCTGAACATATAGCAGCCCAGCAACACGTCTGACCAGATTTGCCTCATAGTCATGCAACACGCCATCAGCATAGGCAACTTGCCAAAGCATCTCCATCACATCGATGCGTTCTTCTATACCAAAACCATCACGTATAGTCCGCGTTGCTGAGTATAATTTATTCGCATGCTCTGAATCAGATGCAGCGCTATCAACCAGCGCAGCCGCCTCGGCCTCGGGAATCTGAAAACGTTCGGTCATCAATTGCAGGATAATCTGGCGTTCATCGTCACCAAAACCACCATCCAACAATGCCGCTTCAACAAAGACCGCAACGGCAGCAGCAGCGAGCTCATCCTCGGGAGAGAGTTCGACTTCTTGTGCGGATTCATCACCAGCTAGGAATGATTTCAGACGTTGTAACATATTGCTGGGTAACATACTGCCCAAGGACGAACAACCATGATTAACGTACGGTTTTAGCTTGTCTTCATTCTCATGCGCAGGCAGATTTTGGCAATGTCCGACCTAGCTGATCAAAAACGCTATTCTCCCGCCTGTGAACGCAATAAAGACGCGATTCTTGAGGTACTCCAAGACGTCATGCCCGCCAGCGGCACAATCTTGGAAATTGCCTGTGGACCCGGTCAACATGCCGTTCATTTCGCCGCCGGTTTTCCAGACGTGCAATGGCAACCGAGCGACATCGACCCGACCAGCATCGCATCAACGTTGGCTTGGCGGGCAGAGACGGGTGTGCCCAATCTTCTCGACCCTGTCATATTAGATGCAACGGCAACTGAATGGCCCTTAGAACGCGCCGACGGTATCATTTGCTGTAACATGATCCACATATCACCCTGGGAAGTCACTTTGGGCCTCCTTGACGGAGCTGCACGGATTCTGCCCGAAAACGGAATTTTATATACGTACGGACCTTACAAAGTCGGCGGCAAGCACACGGCACCGTCGAACGAAGCGTTCGATCAATCGTTACGATCACAAAACCCAAGCTGGGGGGTCCGCAACCTGGACGACGTCGCCCTAGAGGCACGACGCCGTGGCCTGCATCTGATAAAGACGATCAAAATGCCCGCCAACAATTTCTCGGTGATCTACAAAAAGACCCCAATGGTCGACGCCATCGACGTATAGATACTCCGTCATCCCCGCGTAGGCGGGGATCTATATTAATGAACTCATTTGGATTTCCGCCTAGACCTTTGGTCCGC
Organism: Rhodospirillaceae bacterium UBA4479; assembly: GCA_002389175.1. GTDB lineage: Bacteria > Pseudomonadota > Alphaproteobacteria > Rhodospirillales > Casp-alpha2 > UBA4479. Next base: position 12,008 of record DGNZ01000074.1, read on the forward strand.
TTCGCGCACGCGGGAATGACGAGGTTATTCGATTGGAATATTTCATTCGTTTGAATTCGGTGCTGATGCCAACTTCAGAAACGTCCGGTCCTCTCGAACCAAAAACTTCTCTCGCTGCGCAAATTCATAATTTTCTCGACCAAGTGGGTCGGCAGATAAGCGCGCCCGGTATTCTTCATACGCCGCCAAACTCTCAATATTATAGACACCATACGCCAACGTGGATGAGCCTTCGTGCGGCGCATAGTAACCGATTAGATCGGCCCCGCAGCGCGGAATCGCTTGGCCCCAGTTACGGGCATATTGGGCAAACTGTTCTTTTTTAGTCGGGTCGATGTGATAGCGAATAAAACACGTAATCATAATATCCTCCAGATGTGTGGATGGACTATGTCACGCGATTTCACATAAATGCTTCGCTTCTCATCGAAGTGTGAATGTTTAACAGATTGCATATATACAATCTCGTCATCCCGGACTTGATCCGGAATCCATCTTAGGCCTCATCAAAATGGTTGAGGCATAGAAATCACTTACATGGACCCCAAATCAAGTTTGGGGTGACACAGTTTTAAATTTTGCGCTAACGCCCTTGGCGCTTTTTCTTCTTACCCTCAGGTTCCCATTGGGCCTTGGCTTTTTGGGACACGCCGGGCTTGTCCAAGCCCAGTTCCTGCGCTTCTAGGCGGCGGATTTCGTCGCGCAGGCGGGCCGCTTCTTCGAATTCCAGATCCGCTGCTGCGGTATGCATTTTCTTGGACATGTCCGTGATAACGGCGCGCAGGTTGTGCCCGACATATTCTGTTTTTCCGGCAACACCCGTATCGACCGTAAAGTAGTCTTTTTCGTAGGCCGTTTCGATAATATTCGCGATGCCTTTGACGATGCTTTGCGGTGTAATGCCATTGGCTTCGTTATAAGCCATTTGGCGTTCGCGCCGTCGATTGGTCTCGCCTAATGCGTATTCCAAGCTATCGGTCATCTTGTCGGCATACAGAATGACACGTCCTTCAAGGTTCCGCGCCGCCCGACCTATGGTCTGCACCAATGATGTTTTCGAACGTAAAAAACCTTCTTTGTCGGCGTCCAAGATCGCAACCAAGCCACATTCCGGAATATCCAAGCCCTCGCGCAGCAGGTTAATGCCGATCAAGATATCGAACGCGCCAAGTCTAAGATCACGGATGATTTCAATCCGCTCCAACGTATCGATGTCGGAATGCATGTAGCGCACCCGAAGGCCATGCTCATGCAGATATTCGGTCAAATCTTCGGCCATGCGTTTGGTCAGGGTCGTGACCAGTACGCGTAGCCCACGCGCCGCCATATCACGGCATTCACCCAACAGATCATCCACCTGGGTTTCGACCGGACGGATAATGCATTCGGGGTCGATCAACCCGGTGGGGCGCACGACCTGTTCCGTGAACACACCGCCCGTGCGTTCCATTTCCCATGGCCCAGGGGTTGCGGAAACAAAAACCGTTTCTGGGCGCATCGCGTCCCATTCTTCGAATTTGAGTGGGCGGTTATCGAGACATGACGGCAGGCGGAAACCAAAATCAGCCAGCGTAGATTTCCGACTAAAATCACCCTTATACATGCCGCCAATCTGCGGCACCGTGACGTGGCTTTCATCGACCACCAGCATGGCGTTGGCGGGTAAATACTCAAACAATGTCGGCGGTGGCTCGCCAGCATTTCGGCCTGACAGATAACGGGAATAGTTCTCAATCCCAGCGCAATGGCCGGTGGTCTCAAGCATTTCAATATCGAACGTGGTGCGTTCTTCCAGGCGCTGGGCCTCTAATAACTTCCCTTCTGCATGGAACCGCTCCACCGTTTGTTTCATTTCAGCCTTAATCTTTGGGATCGCCTGAATCAGAGTCGGGCGCGGCGTGACATAGTGGCTATTGGGATAGACCATAATTTGGCTCAGCGTGGCGGTCTTCTCTCCGGTCAGCGGATCGATTTCCCAGATACCTTCAATCTCATCGCCGAAAAAAGACAACCGCCATGCGCGATCTTCAAAGTGCGAGGGGAATAATTCAATCACATCGCCCCGAACCCGAAAGGAGCCCCGGTAGAAATTCTTGTCGTTGCGCTGATACTGTAACGCCACAAACTTTTTCAGCAGTTCACGTGGATCAATCGTATCGCCAACACTCAGTCGGAACGTCATTTCCGAATATGTCTCAACCGCGCCAATACCATAGATGCACGACACCGACGCCACGATCACCACGTCATCGCGTTCTAACAAGGCACGGGTTGCAGAGTGACGCATCCGATCGATCTGCTCGTTAACCGATGCGTCTTTTTCGATGTAAGTATCAGTCCGAGGGACATAAGCCTCGGGTTGGAAATAGTCATAGTAACTGACGAAATATTCGACCGAGTTTTCTGGAAAAAACTCTTTCATCTCGCCATACAATTGCGCCGCCAAGGTTTTGTTGGGAGCCAACACCAACGCAGGGCGGCCCATGTTCTGGATTACATGCGCCATGGTGAAGGTCTTACCGGACCCTGTAACCCCCAGCAGCACCTGATCCCTTTCCTCTTTCTCTAGCCGCGAGGTCAATTCAGCAATGGCTTGCGGTTGATCACCCGACGGCTCAAACGGTGAGGTCAGCTGATATTTCGCCGGTGCCTTGGTCGGCGGGCGCTTTTCAGGAATAAAGATCGGGCGTGTTTCCATGCCCCTTATATAAGCGACCAATCGCCTGGGTGCGAGTCAGGAAGTATTCACCGCGTCATCAATAGCAATGGCATGGACGACATATCGAAGGGGGCCACCGGGATTCCAATCTTCAAAGGGATAACAGGTGACCAAGGTTAGAAGATCAGAATCATGATTAATCATGATGGTTTCAGTGCGCACATCAATGATTTCGATATCTACGATGACGTGTCGACGCTGGACGCCACCAGGGCGTTCGACAATGATTTTTTGTCCCACCACGACGTCACGTAGAAACGCGAAATGGGTGTCCCGGTGGGCCGCCACAACGCTGTGACCAATGCCACCGGGTAGTGATGTTCCATCAACATGGCCCGGCCCGAACGCCAAGGATCGGCCATGTGCGCCCGCCAAAACAATAGCGTTGTGCTGGTTGTCTGACGTTCGGATCCGCGCGATGGGCCGTGTATCCGCCCAGGGCCAAGGCGGTGGAGCGATCCCTGTTGGGCCTGCCGCCATCCATGCGCGTTCCAATAGAACCTGTGCGACAACGGCTTTCGCCGGGATATACAAACCCCACCCCATAAGCACTAATCCTATCGACAATAGAACAACGCTTATTGTGTGTGTCCTTGATATCCTACGCACAACGCGTTTTCCGCACCCAGCCTAGGATTGTGACGAGCGCAGCCAGCAGCGTCATAAAACCACCAACGAGGAGCATTAAAGGCGCAGGCGTCGCGGTTTGAGGAATATGCGCCAACTTCGATGCTGACGATGCCATCGCGCGGTTTAACATCGGGTCGGCCCGATCAAAGGCGCGGGTCTTTTGAAGCAAAGGTGCAAGTTGCAGCGCACCTTCTAGCCCTTCGCGTGTCCAACCATCGGGCAGGTTTGTTGGCACCTGCAGTGATGCCACGTCTTTGTCCTTGGGCCGTGCGACTTGATCGTCGATGGCAACAAGACTGGTGTAGCGACTGACAAGATTAAACGTCAGCGCCGTTTGTAAAATATCCGCTTCGATCATCGCCGGATTTTCGGCACGCCGCAGGGCATGCATGAGCCCTTTGATCTTTTCTCGACCCCATAGTGTTCCCACACCCGGATGCGATTGTCCGCCGCGCAACTGAACCGAGGTGGACCAAATGCGATCGCCAATACGCCCCGTCACATCCACACTGCTTATCCCATGTGGCAAACGTGCGAGTATTGTCAGGGGTTCTCCAAAATACAGGTCGGGCACTTTGGATGGCCACATTTCAACAGCTTCGGCACTCCCTTGCCAATTGATCCGCGCATCCACCAAAGCTGGTTTTTCCAACTTCACAAACAATGCATTCATTTGCGCAGCAACATCCTCGGGTGTTTGGATATAAGTGTAGGTGCCACGCCCAGCGCGTGCCGCCCGTGTCATTAAATACCCGTTGGGCGCAGAGCCAATTCCGACGGTAAAGAAACGGCGGCTTCCGACATGTCGCTCGATTTGATTAAACAAAGCATCTTCATTGGAAACAGCGCCATCGGTGATTAAAATAACCTGCGATAGCCGATCAATCGCGGGTTGCGCAGACAATCCTGCTGCAACAGCATTGACGATTTCCGTGCCGCCATCGGCTTTCAGGGTTGTGACATAAGATTTCGCTTGGGAAATATGTTCTTTGCTCGCTGCAATCGCCCCGGGCCTGAACATCGAATAATCGTTCGAGAACCTCAGTATCTGAAACCGATCCGTTGGCTGCAATCTGTCCAGGGCAAGGCGCAGGGCAGCCTTTGCCTGGTCCATTGATGCCCCTTCCATGGAACCTGACGTGTCGACAATGAATGTCACATCGCGAGTCAGTTTCAGCTCATCGCCTGCCTCCATCGGTGGGGTCAGCATCAGCAATGCATATCGCTTATTATCAATGACCTCGGTAAAAAGCCCTGCGGACGGTGCAGCTTTCTCGACTGGGGTCCACGTCAGTGCGAAGTCCCGATCAGCAGGAACGGTCTCGGCCAACGTAATTTCAATCACCCCATCTGATTCAGCATCTGACACAATCTTGTGACTGGGGCTTGTGATGCTTGTGATCGGAAAGCCCGCATCTAAGCGAATTTTCAAATTAACTGGATTTCCAAGCCCCTGCTCGTCTGTTCGAAGCGGCGGGGTGATCTTATCGATATCCGATATTTCACCCTGACTGCCCACCCATCCTGTCTGCTGGAAGCCATCTATTTCCTGACGTGAAATGTATCTGGGCCCGACCACCAATGGCATCCGTATGCGAAACACACCGTCGTCGATTTTTAGTTGGTCCTGAAAGCCGATCTCGACGATTACCTGTTCACCAGGGCCCAGGTTAGCGACCGAGGTTGAAAACAAGTTTGGTCGGTGCTGCTCAACCAAGCTGGCGCGCTTACCAGCAGATTTTGCTGCATTGTATTGGCGCTTTGCTTCTTTCTTTTCAGTAATCTTGCCGATGATGTCCCGTTCGCCGACACGCATATACAGCTGATCAACGGCACTATCCGTCGGTAAGGGATAGGTATAGATCGCCTCGGTCCACGCATCTGAATTATTTACGAATGTATGGCGCAAACGGTACCGCGCGATGGGGCCACTGATATCAACGGTGATATCTGTTTTTACCAAAGGTGCCGGGATAACCGTGCCCGGTTCTTCGCCAGGGAAGTATAATCCGCCTCGGTCCATGATTGACGGCGGCAACGCCGTTTTTGCAAATACACCTGTGGAAACACTGAACGCACTAAAAATAACAAAAACCGAAATAAGAAACCGCATGCCGACACCTCCTGAAATAACGCGATTTCGACATTAAAGTTCGGCAATGCGGCAGGATTGCATGTTAAATATGGTCATTCAGGGGCAGGTCGATGCTTGCCCGCAACCGATCGCAGGCGTACAGTCGCCTCCGAATTTTCTTATGTGCCCCGCACACCCATCACGCCATCGGAGGTCGTTAATGTCTATCGTCGCCAAGCGGTTCGCCAACATGAAATCGTCGCCCACTATTGCCATCACGCAAAAATCGCGTGACCTCAAAGAAGCTGGGCGCGACATCATTTCCCTGAGCGTCGGAGAGCCCGACTTCGACACACCTGACCACGTTATCGAAGCAGCGAAACAAGCGCTCGACGATGGCATGACGCGCTACACAGGCGTTAACGGGACACCAGAACTGTTGGATGCGATCATTGCGAAGTACAAGCGCGACAATGACCTGGAATACACACGCGACCAAATTCACGTCAGCTGCGGCGGTAAGCCGGTTATCTTTAACGCCATGATGGCGTCTTTAGACCCCGGTGACGAAGTCATCATCCCAGCACCATACTGGGTCAGCTATCCAGACATGGTGGAAATTTTTGACGGTGTTCCAGTCATTGTCGACTGCCCTGCCGAGGCTTCTTTCAAAATCACAGCCGCGCAATTAGAAGCTGCGATCACGCCGAAAACCAAATGGTTGATCCTGAATTCACCGTCTAACCCCACGGGGCGTTGCTATACCGCCGATGATCTACAAGCTCTCGCCGATGTGTTGAAAAAGCATCAGCATGTTTGGGTGCTGACAGATGATATCTACGAACATCTGGTTTATGACGACTTCACGTTCAAAACCATTGCCCAGGTGGAACCTGCGCTGAAATCTCGCACCCTGACCATGAACGGCATGTCCAAAGCATTTTGTATGACAGGGTGGCGTTTGGGTTTTGCTGGTGGTCCAACAGAACTAATCAAAGCGATGACGAACATTCAATCGCAGAACATCACCCACACAGCCGCTGTTTCACAGGCAGCATCAGTTGCGGCACTCAATGGCCCGATGGAATTTTTGGAGAGTAACAACGAAGTCTTCAAAGAACGTCGTGACCTTGCGGTCAGCATGCTGAACCAGGCCACAGGTCTGAGCTGCGAAACCCCAGAAGGTGCGTTCTATGTCTATCCATCGGTGAAACCGCTTCTTGGTAAGAAAACACCAAGCGGCAAGGTGATTGAGAATGACGAAGATTTCGTTGTTGAGCTATTGGATGCCGAGGGTGTTGCCGCAGTGCACGGTGCTGCATTTGGCCTTAGCCCGCATTTCAGAATTTCTTATGCTGTTGCAACTGATGTTCTGGAAGACGCCTGCAATCGCATTCAGCGCTTCTGCAGCTCGTTAACATAATTCGAACGGAGCGATCCCAGGAACCCCTGGGATCGCTCCTCTTCAAACGATTTAAGCAACCATCCCACGCTGCATGACAGCAGACATGCGACGGGTGAATGCCTGTGCATCTGAAACGGGCTCACCCTCTACGATACGGGCCTGATCCAGCAACAAGAATGCTGCATCGTCTAAGACTGGATCTTTGCCATTCTTTTCTTTGGCGACAGCCGCCAACTGGGTAATCAGCGCATGGGTCGGGTTTACTTCCAGAATACGCGGCGATGATTGATCAAGCTGATTGTGGGCTTTCAACAATCGCTCTAAATGCATATCCATCGCACCCTCGTCCGCGACCAGGCAAACAGGGCTATCGGTTAGGCGGCTTGATGTGCGGACGTCTTTAACTGCATCGCCAAGTGTGACTTTGAATGCGGCTAAAAGTGGGTCCATGCCTTCAGCGGTCTCAGTTTTCTTGTCGGCGTCTTCTTTTTTCTTCTCATCAGACTCTTCGCCATCAACAGAAGACAGATCAACGTCGCCACGGGTTGCCGACTTGAAGGTTTTTTCTTCAAACGTACCGACAGCTGGCACCCAGAATTCGTCCACCGGATCGGTCATAAACAGCACTTCGACACCCTTGGCACGGAAGCCTTCCAACTGCGGGCTTTTCGAAACCTGCTCCGCATCAGGGCCGGTAATGTAGTAAATCTCGTTTTGGCTTTCCTTGGCGCGTTCCACGTATTCCTTTAACGACGTCCATCCATCGACAGCCGATGACTTGAACCGTGTCAATTCCAGAAGTTTATCGCGGTTGTCGAAGTCCTCGTGAATACCTTCTTTGAGAACCATACCGAACGTGTCCCAGAAGATGACGTATTCTTCGGGCGCTTTTTCAGCCTTCTTCTTCAACTCACCCAGAACCCGTTTGACCAGGGCTTTGCGAATTTTTGCGACCGCTGGATTATGCTGCAGCATCTCGCGGCTGACATTCAGGTCAATGTCTTCACTATCCACGACACCCTTCACAAAACGCAGATAAGGCGGCACCAAGGCTTCGCAATCATCTGTAATGAATACCCGCTTCACATAAAGTTTAAGCTGCCCTTTGCGTTCCGGATGAAACAGATCAAACGGGCGCGAGGACGGCACAAACAACAGATTGG
>DGNZ01000134.1 GCA_002389175.1 Rhodospirillaceae bacterium UBA4479
GCTATTTTTAGAGGTGCCCATTAAGCGCAGTGCTCAGACGTTCAGAGAGATCCCGGTGGCGATATAATTCATACCGTAATACGTAATCAATTACGATATTATCATTTATTATCAGACTATAAGATGTCTGCTCTTCAATTTATGTTTGCATGCCGTTCCCCAGTCAACGGTATCCGATGACCAGTTTAACGCGCAAATAGGATCAATGGAAAGACCTATTGGGTTTCGTCGCCGCGCAACCCTAGGTGGAGCATCCAACCCACCACGGCGCCTTTTGCGCGGGGCAGGGTCAGGAATGTTAAAAGCCCAGTAATAGGTAGCCAAATAGCCAGATGAGTAGAAATTTCAGGCTGCCAGAGTTTTTCGCAGAGCAAGAAACTTGGAACAACAATATGCCCCACGACCATGATCGTGATGTACGGTGGAAAATCATCAGCCCGCATGTGCCCGAGTTCCAGTCCACAATTCGCGCATTTCGGAACGATTTTGAGGAACCCTGCGAACAAATTACTTTTGCCGCAATTAGGGCAAGAGCGTTTGGCACCACGCCATAGCGAAGTGCCAATTGTGTTTCGTGTAAATTCAACTGTGCTAGCCATGAGCTTTATAAACCACGAGCACCGTTCAGACTCAAGCAACTCTGGTGTCTATCGATGCATGGCTGTATCTTGCGAATTGCAATGCTATGGATGATTTCACAATGATGTTCCCGATCACCGATATTCTCGCGATAACAGTCTTTTTCGTTTGCTGGGCGGGATATTCTCATTACGTTGATACCCGCGCGGTTGCGAAAAGACCTGTCGCTGTTGTGATGAACGACTATCGCTTGCGCTGGATGGAGCGCATGTTAGAGCGCGAAAACCGCATGCCAGATGTGAACATCACTGTGGCATTTGTTCGCTCCTCGATCATGTTTGCTTCTACATCGATTTTGTTGATCGCAGGCGCGGTTGCACTTTTGGGTCAGATCGAAAGTGTCCGTGCGATTTTGGGCGAGCTTGCATATGCCCGGCCAGCGCCCAAGGCATTGATGGAAATACAAGTATTTGTTCTCGCGGGTATCTTTATCTATGCATTCTTTACTTTCGTTTGGGCGATCCGGCTGTTCAATAATATGCTTGTTTTGTTAGGGGCTGCCCCGCAGTCGACCGACTGTGACGAGGTCATTCGCAGGGAATATCCGCGTCATATGGCGCTGTTTGCTGGTCGTGCATTTCGGTTTTCAAACAGGGGAATGCGTGCATATGCATTTGGCTTGGCGTTATTGCCATGGTTCGTCCACCCGTTGATGCTGATTGGATCGACGTTGATTGTCCTGACGGTGTTGTATCGGCGTGATTTCAGATCGGTATCCCTCGAAGTTTTAGAAGAATTACGCACCCATCATTAGAGCCTAGTTTCGCCTGAACCCCTTGTTGTTGCGGGTTTAGTGCGTATATTCCGCCACATGGATGGAATGAATCTCATAGGCGACGATCTGAACCCGGCGGATACCCGCATCGTGGTTGCGATGTCTGGTGGTGTCGATAGTTCGGTGACGGCTGCGCTGATGGTCGAAGCTGGCTACGACGTCGTGGGTGTGACCCTTCAACTTTACGATCATGGTGAAGCTGTTCAGAAAAAGGGTGCCTGCTGTGCGGGCCAAGACATCTATGATGCGAAACGCGTTGCGGATCGCTTGGGGTTTTCCCATTACGTTTTAGATTATGAGAGCCGGTTTCGTGAACAGGTAATGGATGATTTCGCCGACACGTATTTGCGCGGCGAGACGCCGATCCCATGTGTCCGCTGCAATCAAACGGTCAAATTTAAGGATTTGCTGGGCACCGCCAAAGACCTAGGCGCTGACGCCATGGTAACAGGCCACTACGTGCGACGCGTTATGGGCGAGGCGGGGGCTGAACTGCACCGGGCCGTGGATCGATCCAAGGATCAAAGCTACTTCTTGTTCGCCACCACACGTGGTCAGTTGGATTTTCTCCGCTTTCCATTGGGCGGATTGGATAAGTCCGAAACCCGCAAACATGCGCTGCGGTTCGACCTGCCAGTGGCTGATAAACCCGATAGCCAAGATATCTGCTTTGTGCCCAATGGATCATACGCCAGTGTTGTAGAGCGGATGCGCCCAGGCGCCTTGGACTCCGGTGCTATCGTCGATATGTCCGGCAATACATTGGGTGAACACAACGGGATTATTAATTTCACCGTTGGCCAGCGTCGCGGATTGGGTGTGGCGACCGGCGAGCCTCTGTATGTGGTCAAGATTGACCCGGATACCAAGCACGTCATTGTGGGACCCAAAGAGGCGTTACAGGTTCCTGAAATCGAAGTTGTAGATCTGAATTGGTTGGATTCAACCGATGTGACTGATGCTGCCCGCGCGGTGACGGTGAAGGTACGCTCGACCACAGCACCCGTTGATGCCCAGATATTTATTCAAGACGCCAAAACGGTTGTGAAATTTGATCAACCACAAGAAGGCGTTGCGCCTGGCCAGGCCTGCGTTGTTTATGACGGGGACCGTGTGCTTGGCGGCGGTTGGATCAAAAAGTAACTAACCAGCCCTCAATTATCCCCGGGGGCCAAATATAATCACGACCGCACCGATGACACACAAAGTCGCGCCAAAGCCATCCCACCGATCCGGGCGCGCGCCTTCAATCAGCCACATCCATGTCATGCTGGCGACGATATAAACCCCACCATACGCTGCATAAGCACGCCCGGCATATGCCGTATCGATCTTGGTCAGCAAGTACGCGAACAATATCAAGGCGAGCGTGCCTGGGATCACCCAAAGCGCTGATTTATCCAGCCTCAACCACGCCCAAAACGCGTAACATCCGGCGATCTCGGCAATAGCTATGATGATCATTAATATGGGTGTGGAGATTGATGGCATAGGCTTCGTCAGGTCTCGCTTGGGATCATAGGTTCGCCAAGGTCAGATAATTTCTCGGCGGCTTCTTTGGCTTCTTGTTGGCGAGCCCACATGTCCGCGTAAACCCCATTCAAAGCCAGAAGTTCTGTATGTGTGCCGCGTTCGGCGACTTCGCCTGCCTGAAGAACAAGAATTTCATCGGCATCAATCACGGTTGATAGCCTGTGAGCGATCGTCAGCGTTGTGCGGTCTTGTGAAACGTCTTTGAACGAGGTCAGAATATCCTGCTCGGTTCGACTGTCGAGCGCCGAGGTCGCCTCGTCGAACACCAGAATACAGGGGTTCTTTAAGATAGTTCGGGCAATCGCCACGCGTTGTTTTTCACCGCCCGAGAGCTTTAAACCGCGCTCTCCCACTTTGGATTGATAGCCGTCCGGTAGGCTCATGATAAAGTCATGAATTTTTGCCACTTTGGCGGCTTCTTCAACTTCAGCCGGGGACGCGGACGGGTCGCCATAAGCGATATTATAATAGACGGTATCGTTAAACAGCACTGTGTCTTGGGGCACGATACCTATCGCCGCACGAAGGCTTTTTTGGGTTATGTCACGCGTGTCTTGCCCATCAATCGTGATACTGCCGCCCGTGGCTTCGTAGAATCGATACAAAAGCCTGGAAATGGTCGACTTACCTGCACCAGAGGGTCCGACAATGGCGAGCTTCGTTCCCGCAGGGGCATGAAAGCTGATATTTTTTAAGATCTCGCGCCGCGGATCATAAGAGAACGATACGTCTTTGAAACTGACGGCCCCGGGACCGCGTTCCAATGGCTTTGCATCCTTGTCGTCGGCGATATCTGGATTTTGATCGAGGAGTTCAAACATCGCCTCCATATCGATCAAGGATCGTTTTATTTCACGATAAACGAAGCCCAAGAAATTGAGCGGCATAAAGATTTGGATCAGGTATGAATTGACCAAGACGAAATCGCCAATCGTCATGCTGCCATCGACTACCCCATACCCGGCCATAATCATCGCACCACTGACACCACAGGCGATAATCACGCCTTGGCCGATGTTCAACAATGCCAGCGATGTGCCGCTTTGAACGGCTGCCTTTTCGTAGGTTTTAAGCGCATGGTCAAATCGATTGGCTTCGTGGTCTTCGTTGCCGAAGTACTTCACGGTTTCAAAGTTCAACAGACTATCGATGGCTTTGGTAGTGGCTTCGCCATCCATCTCGTTCATGGTGCGTCGGAATTTCAGACGCCACTCAGTGATCAGTGTGGTCCATAGGATGTAAACCAAGAGCGTGCAAAATGTCAGCAAGGCGTATGAGGGGCCGTAGAGATACCAAAGAACGCCACAGATCAGAACAATCTCTAGAAGCGTGGGCATAATATTGAACAGCATGAAACGCAGCAGAAATTCGATTCCTTTGGTGCCGCGCTCTACAGCCCTGCTGATGCCACCCGTTTTCCGCTCTAAATGAAACCGCAGTGATAGTCGATGTAAGTGCCGAAAAGTCTGTAATCCGGCCAAACGAATGGCGCGTTGGGCGACCTTGGTGAATACGGCATCACGCAACTCTCCAAATGCCTGCGCCATGACGCGGGCGATGCCATAACCGATGAGCAATGCAATGGGCACGGCCAGGGCAATTTCGACGCCTTTTTCAAGCGTCAGGCTATCAACAGCCTCTTTATAGAATATAGGGACAGCAACATTGGTTCCTTTGGCTGCCACCAAAAAAATCATTGCAATAACAACGCGCACGCGAAGCCCAAACTCCCCAACGGGCCATAAGTATGGGAGGAGACTACGTATTGTCTTCCATTCGTTTTCTGGTCTAGTACGACCTGGGGTGGGCTCCATACTTCGCATGGTTCACTCTCGTTGCAGGGGACGCTATATTTATCATCTTTTGATAGAAATATCCCCTCGCTTTTTTCTGATCTTGTTTGCTGTCCAAGCAGATTGGACAACGAAACCTCGCAACATACGGATGCGGCTTCGTCACTTGATACAGTCTCAGTTGTGGAGACAGTCGTTCAGCATATTCAATATCAACCAGCATCTTCGTCTCCTATGTGTTTGTGATGAAGACGACTGTCAGATTCCCTTTCGAAACCTGTTTGTCGAACTCTCTCATGATATCTTGACGGTCAGTTTTACGAACTGACGAAAGAACAGAAATCTTAGGCGATCTCATAGTCGCTAACATTTTAGTGAGATCGATTTTTGATTTTGGTAAGACCAGTTCAGGCATATCTAATAATCCAGTTCAGTTAAGTGATTTGATTGAAAACTTGAATTCGAAATCACTTCGTGATTTCGCAAATCGCTTTGCGATTTGAAGTCTGATGAAGAAATAAGTATTACCAGTAACAGTCTGATAAAATTAAGTTTTTTATGATAATGATTTTAATAAGAAGATAAAGAAGCACCAGATAATAAGTCATCAAACAGGCTCAAGTGTACTTATAAGCGGTTTTTTAAAAACGACGTTAGGATCTGAAAAAAGTTGAAAATAATGTAGTGTTTTTAAACATAAGATTCATATTAACCCTTTGATTTATATATATAAATAATAAGTGAGATTAGATTAAAGGGCATTCAAATGAGCGACTTTCAAACACAAACCATCAAAACGCTGCTTCACGAACTCAATCGCATCTCAGAACATTGGGAATATGATGACTGGGAAGACCTAACAGACACCCGGTTTCATCAACTTTGCGTCAATACGCTCAACGAAGCAGGACTCAAAACGGAACGAGGAACGACTTGGGACATTCGGAAATGGCGACATTCGTATGAACATCAAAAATACGCATCAAACACGCAGGGACATTCACCAATGGGATCAGGAGATGGGTCTATCGAACCGGTCTGACGATGATGAAGAGATCGCCGGATATCGTCAGGTAGACTATTCAAAGATCAAATCGGGTGATCGGCAGTCTAAGAACAAACCTGTTGCTGACTGCGAAATTATCGATTGGTCAGATCAAACACAGATCAAAAAAACGAAGTTAGATGTCGTTGCCAATCTCTACACCTCAAACACTCAGTATAGAACAAGCATCGACATGCTCAGGCTAAACTCTAAATAAAAACTCTATATATATAAATAATAGTGCGTAACAATAATAATAAAAGGCACTTATTATGACTAGAAGAAAATCAAAAAAGTTATATATATTACCAAGATATAATACTTACTCTCGTGTTATTTCTTCTTTCTACGATTCTATTTCGATTGCCGATTCAGATAATCAAAAGATACTTATGGAACTGTTAGAAATATTTCTCAAACAGATATTAGCAGAAGAAAAGGAACTTATATGACTGCTAAATTTGCGTTATATGCTCACCTTGAAGCGCATGTATACCAGCATCTTGAGCAGATTGCTGGTCATACTAATCAATCAAAAGGATATGTCGTCTCAGAAGCGTTAAAGCGACTTCATCCGAGTGATGTGCCATCTAAACCTAAGAAATCTCCTGTTAGCGAAGGTGGTCCAAGTTCGGGCTGGTCGCTTCCTGTCGATATCTTCAGGAACTGAATAATCTCTTCAAAAATGGTTTGTTCTGGTTTTCGATCAGTTTGTTTATTTGCTCGTTCGTCTCCGCCTGTGACTTGAGGACATTCTCAAGGATTTGATCTGTTGTCATAGCGACGTCAGTCTTTTCCTTGGGTTTGCCCAAAGTTTCGTTGCGACGACATCTTACTTATCCGAATCCACAGCAATCCATTGAGCGATATCGTTTGCTACTCGGTCCTGAATATCTTCAAAGCCATGGTGGTTGAGTGGTCCACATTCTCTGCCTGAAGCACCCCCATCCTTATAAGATAAAAATGCCTTTCGAGGAGCTTCAAGCTCTTCAAAAAAATCTTTTGCGTAAGAAAACGGCGTCACATTGCAAAAATCTTTTTCATGATGTGCAACTAAAACACCAACGTTTACAGTTGAACCTAAAATCCTCTCCATTGAATAAAACTCTGCCTTCTTTGAGGAGTTTGTGTAAACCCCAGAAGCCAAAACGATACCTTTTATGTGATCCGGAAATAATTTTGAAAATTTCGCTGCGTCGACTGAACCTCGACTAAAACCAACTAGATAAATTGGGAGTTTATTGCGTTTGTTGATTTCCTTAGTAAGATTAAGAATTCTTGCCGCTCGCTCCTCGCTTCCTCGTAATTTGTAGCTAGCCTTCTCATCCTCGGACCGATTTGGGAACAGATAAAAGTTCAAGCCTGCTGCAATAAAATCACCTCTTTGAGTGACAAGAAAATTTTTGCTGTTTCCTTGACTGTTTTTTAGACCATTTCCACCAATTAAAGCGATTATATTTGCCTTTGCCTTGGCTTGCTCAACGCTATGGATAGGAAGCTCAGACACATCCGGAAAGCTGAGGGTGACTTGATCTGCTACTGCGGCAGACGATAAAATTATCATAACAGTTGCGGAAGCTAAAATTCTCTTCATTATTTTTACGCCTTATTTCTGCATCCTAATATTGAGAGTTTTGGTTCGGGTGTCTCTCAGATATGATGGTTATAAGTTGTCATGTGGTGCCACGATATTCATTTGGTGTCGATTACCTGGTAAAAAGAAATCAATTACAAGACATACCATCCGTTCCTGTTTCTTACCTTCTGCGATCTGATTTTTAATGAACCGTTAGAATTCTACAGCAACGCTTTCTGATGCTGACTCACCGATTGACCCATCACACCAACGATGACGATGATCCCTACACCAACGTGTTCTACGACACTCTC